>JBEPYX010000046.1:0-8551 GCA_041641155.1 Thermoflexus sp. | reverse complement strand
TTGCCTACGATGAGGGCATCCGGGGGCCGCTGGTGGAGATCCTCCAGCGCCTGAACCCGCGCGAGATCGCCATCAATTACTCGGAGAACGATCCCGCCGCCGACGGCCTGACCCATGGGATGTGGTGTCTGCTCCATCGCATGCTGAGCGGCACGCCGTTTGTGAGCCGCCTGATTTCGGCAGAGGACATCATCGGGGCGCTCCGGGGGCGGAAGACCCCTCTGGAGCGGGAGGCGATCCGGCGCGCCGTGGAGACCACGGAGGCCCTGTTCGATGAGATCGGCGCCTTCGTGCGCCCCGGGCGCTCCGAGCGGGAGATCCAAGCCTTCGTCCATGAGCGGATGCGGGCGAAGGGGGTGGAGCCCGCCTGGGACCCTGATTACTGCCCCATCGTGGCCATCGGGCCGGACGCGCCGGCCGGGCACGCCATGCCTGGGGATCGGCGGATGGCGCCGGGCATGCTGCTCCACGTGGACCTCGGGATCCGTCAGGAGGGCTTCTGCTCCGACCTACAGCGGGTCTGGTATATGCTGCGGGAAGGGGAGGAGAGCCCTCCCCCCGAGGTCCAGCGGGCCTTTCATGCGGTCCGCGAGGCGCTCCTGGCCGGCTTCCAGGCCCTGCGCCCGGGCGTCCAGGGGTGGGAGGTGGACGCCGCCGCCCGTCGGGCCCTGACCCAGCGGGGCTACCCGGAGTATCTGCACGCCCTGGGGCATCACATCGGGCGGACGGTGCACGATGGCTCGACGATCCTGGGGCCCCGATGGGAGCGATACGGCCAGACGCCCTATGGGATCGTGGAGGCCGGTAATGTCTTCACCCTGGAGCTGGGCGTGAGGGTGCCCGGCTACGGCTACATCGGGCTGGAGGAGGACGTGGTGGTCACCGCTCAGGGCGCGGAGTGGATCAGCCGCCCACAGACCGAGATCTGGGTGATCCGGCCGTGAAGGGATCCGGCTATGCGGATCTGGACGACGCCGCCCTCTTGGTGCTGATCGCCGGCGGCGACGAGCAGGCGCTGGCGGCCCTCTACGATCGGCACGGGGCGCGGGCGTTCTCCCTCGCGCTCCGCATCCTGGGGGATCCCGAGACCGCTGAGGAGGTGGTCCTGGATGTGTTCTGGAGCATCTGGCAACACGCGGGGGCCTTCATGCCGGAGCGGGCCCGCTTCACTACCTGGCTATACGCTATGGTCCGCAACCGCGCTGTTGACCGGCTCCGTCGGCGTCGGGCCCGCCCACCGGAGGTTCCGGAGAGCGTGCTCGAGCCCCGCGAGGCCGCGGCTGTCGATCCCGCGGTGGAAGCCATGGCGGAGGCTGAGGAGTTGGCCCAGGCGATCCGGGAGGCGATGGCCTCCCTGCCGGAGGCCCAGCGCCGTGTGCTGGAGCTGGCGTATTTCCGGGGATGGACGCACCGAGAGATCGCGGAACACTTGGGGGAGCCCCTGGGCACGGTGAAGAGCCGCCTGCACCTGGCCCTCCGGAAGATCCACGACTGGCTGGCCGAGCGCGGCCTGCTCCTGTAGACGCCCCCTGGGAGGATGGGGCGTCGGTGGGGGCGATCCGCGGTGGGCTGATCCGAAACCGACCGGGTTGCGTAGGAACCTGTAGGGGATCCACCGGCGATGGAGATGCAGCACGAAGTCTTCGAAGAGGAACTGGCAGCCTACGTCCTGGGGGCGCTGCCGCTGGAGGAGGCTGCGGCCGTGGCGGCACATCTTGCCGAGTGCCCGGTCTGCCAGAAGACGGTGGCCCGCTATCGGGAGGCGGCCGCGGCCCTGGCCTACGGGGTGCCGCTGCGCCCCCCTGCGCCCCGCCTGCGGGCCCGCCTGATGGCGCGGGTGCGGAGGCCCGCGCGGGACGGCTGGCGGTGGCTGGGGATGGGCGTGGCCCTGGTGGCAGTGATCCTCGGAACGCTCCTCCTCGCCCCCCTCGTGGGCTCGATCCGTTCCCCCGCCACCCCGACGGTCATCTCCCTTCAGGGGGCGGAGGCCGCTCCGGAGGCGGAAGGGTATCTCATCGTGGAGGACGGCCGGGGCCTGTTGGTCACCAAGGGGCTGGCTGTTCCCCCGGAAGGCCAGGTCTATCAGCTCTGGTTCGTGGACGCCGTGGAGCGGCGGGTGAGCGGCGGCACCTTCCGCACCCACCCCCGGCCCTACGGGGTGTACACCGTGACGGTCCCCCTGAACCTCGGGGCCTTTGTCCGCGTCGGGGTGACTCTGGAGCCGGAAGGAGGAAGCCCCCGGCCGACCGGCCCTCAGGTCCTCCGCGGCTCGCTCCGCTGAGCGCTGCAGATCCCCCCTGGAGGAAAGCCACATGCCAGCCGCGGATTGGATCCTGTGGAACGCTCGGATCTACACCCAGGATCCGGAGCAGCCGCTGGCGGAGGCCCTGGCCATCATCGGCGAGCGCATCGTGGCCGTGGGTCCGAAGGATGCGGTGCGCCCCTGGCAAGGCCCTCGCACCCGCCTCCTGGATCTGGCCGGCGCGGTGGTGTGGCCCGGCCTGGTCGATGCCCATCTGCACCTGGAGGGCTATGCCCGTCGCCGGGTCGGGGTGGATGTGGATACCCCGACGCTGGAGGAGGCGCTGGAGCGCGTGGCCCGTCGCGCGGCGCACACGCCGCCGGGGGATTGGATTATCGGCCGGGGCTGGCTACAGGAGCGGTGGGGTCGGTTCCCCTCCGCCGATGATCTGGATCGCGTCGCCCCCGCGCATCCGGTCGCCCTATGGGCCCGGAGCGGGCACGCCCTCTGGGTCAACCGCGAAGCGATGCGGCGGGCAGAGATCACCGCCACGACTCCGGACCCACCCGGGGGGCGCATCGCCCGGGATCCCCGGGGGGAGCCCGTCGGCCTCTTCTTCGAGAGAGCAATGGAGCTGATCGCCTCAGTGATCCCGGATCCCTCCGTCGAGGAGCTGGCGGAGGCCCTCTACGAGGCGCTCCACGAGCTGGCTGCGCTGGGCTTGACCGCCGTTCACAACTTCGATGGCCCCCGCTCCTTCGCCGCCCTCCAGATCCTTCACGGGCGCGGGGACCTTCCCCTGCGGGTGGTGCAGTATCTTCCCCTCGCCGTGCTCGATCACGTGATCGCCGTTGGCCTGCGGGCCGGCTTCGGGGATCCATGGCTGCGGATCGGGGGGGTGAAGATCTTCGCCGACGGCGCCTTGGGGCCGCGGACCGCCTGGATGCTGGCGCCTTATGAGGGGGAGCCGGGGAACCTCGGGATCGCCTTCACCCCGCCGGACGTCATGCGGGAGGCCGCGGGACGGGCCACCGTCGCCGGCCTGAACCTGGCCATCCACGCCATCGGCGACCGAGCCAACCGGGAGGTCTTGAACCTCTTCGCCGAGCTGCGGGCGCTGGAGGCGCGGCGGGGGATCCCACCGGAGGCGCGGCGGCACCGCATCGAGCACGCCCAACTGGTGCATCCGGACGATCTTTCCCGCTTCGGTGCGCTGGGGATCGTGGCCTCCATGCAGCCCATCCATGCGGTTTCCGATCGGCCGATGGCGGAGCGGTATTGGGGGGCGCGTTGTGCCACCGCCTATGCCTGGCGCAGCCTCAAAGACCATGGGGCCCGCCTGGCCTTCGGTTCCGACGCCCCTGTGGAGCCTCCGAACCCATGGTGGGGGCTGCACGCGGCGGTGGTCCGCGACGGCTGGCATCCGGAGCAGGCGCTCTCCCTCGCGGAGGCCCTGGAGGCCTATACGGTGGGCCCGGCGTGGGCCGCGGGGCTGGAGCGCTGGCAGGGCCGCCTGCGGCCGGGGATGTGGGCGGACCTCATCGTGCTCCCAGCGGATCCGTTCCGGATCGCCCCGGACGCGCTTCGCGACATTGAGGTCCTCGGCACCATGGTGGGCGGGCGCTGGACGGTTCAGCGCTTGATGTAGTGGTTAAGGGAAGCGGGCAGCGCGAAGGCCATCCGCCCCTCCGCTAAACCTCCGGTTGACGAAGCGATCGGGCTCCGCTCCCCTCGGAAGGCGTGGCCGCTCGGGCGGGAGGCGCCTGGACCATCCATAGGACCCCCAGGATCACCAGCGCGGCGCCTCCGTAGCCCAGGGGGCCGAAGCGTTCCCCCCATGCCAGATGTGAGGCAGCCATCGCCACCACAGGCTCGAGGGTGGCCACCACCGCCGCCCGCGTGGTCTCCAATCGGCGCAGGCCGATATAGTAGATCAAATACGCCAGGTAGGTGGAGCAGATCGTCAGGAAGGCGACTGCGCTCCAGGCGATAGGCCCCGCCCGGTGGAACGAGACCATCGGGAGGAGGCTCATAGCGCCCGCTGGCATCGCGTAGGCGAACAGAGTGGGGGTCTCATACCGCTGGAGGTAGATCTTTCCGAAAAGATAATACAGGGCATAGGTGAACCCTGAGAGCAGCCCCCACAGGATCCCGAGGGGATGGATCCGCGCGTCACCGCCCTGCAGGCTGACCCCTGCGACCCCGAGCAGGGTAAGCGACAGGGCGATGAGCTGGTGCGGCCCGATCGGTTCCCGCAGGAAAAGCCGTGCGAGCAGGGCCACCCAGGCGGGGGCGGTATAGAGCAATACCGCCGCCAGGGCCCCGCCGCCGGCCTGCACCGCGAATTGAAAGGAAGCGTAAAACAGCGCCACACCGACCAGGCCGAACCCCAGCACGATCGGGAGGTCCCGCTGGGCCACCCGGATCCTTCCGATGAGGAGGGCGTGGAGGCCGAACAGGAGGCCCCCGAAGGCCGCCCGCCAGAAGGCCACCTCCAGGGGCGTCAGGCCATGGGCAAAGGCCAGCCGGCTCACCGGGCCGATCAGCCCCCACAGCAGGGCAGCAGTCAGTATGCAGAGATACCCGAACATCGGCGTCCTGCCTCCCGGGGAGATCTCGCGCTCCATGCGACGTGCTCATCCGACCTATGAAGATGACGAGGGCGATGACGCGCCCAAGGGAGACCTGGTAGAAGGCTCCCATCGCCGCGTTGCCCAAGAACCACGCCAGCTGCCCCACGATCACAGCCCCTCAGATCGCCGTCCCTCGGATCAGCCCGGCCGGATGGCCGGAGAGCGCCAGAAGGGCGGCGATGATGCTAGGAGTTGGAAGGATCAAGAGGACCCACAGCCTGAAGCGGTCATACGGGGCGCCGTATAGCAGCCCGGTCGCGGCGTCCACCAACATCGCCGTGGCGAACATGGCTGGGATGGCTGGGTCGGGCAGGAGGCTAGCCCGCTGGACGTGGAAAGCGAACAGCCGAGGGGCGCGTGCGCGCGTCTGACCCGTCATCGCCGCCTCCGGGAAGGCGCTCTCAGTCGGCCGCTGGAGGCGACCAGCTGATTATACTCGATCGGGGCAGCGGGCTGAATCGCATGTTGGGGGGATTGACGGCTCTCCGGGTTCCAGGTAGAATCATTATGGATCCACGCAAGGTTCGATCCGAGCGGATGGGGTTGTGGAACATCTTCCGTATCGTGGATGGGGGTATGGTTCGACGGGGCCACCTCGCCCGGGGTGGCCCCGTATTATTTTTCGACAGCCCCCCGCGGATCCGTGAACGTCTCTCCCTTTCCGGGCATCTGATCATCCTCTTAGGAGCGACCCGCCATGGCTGTGGAACAGATCCGGCAGGAGGCGATTAATCCCTTCGAGATCGCGCAGCGGCAGCTGGACGAGGTGGCCCAGCTGATCGGCTTGGAGCCCCACGTCCATGAGATGCTCCGCTGGCCCAAGCTGGAGATCCAGGTCACTTTCCCTGTTCGGATGGACGATGGCTCGATCCGGATTTTCCGGGGATTCCGGGTGCAGTATAACGACGCCCGCGGGCCCGCTAAGGGGGGCATCCGTTTCCACCCCCAGGAGACCCTCGACACCGTCCGGGCGCTCGCGGCCTGGATGACCTGGAAGACAGCGGTGATGGACCTGCCGCTGGGGGGTGGGAAGGGTGGGGTGGTGTGCGATCCCAAGCATCTCTCCCAGGGGGAGCTGGAGCGGATCAGCCGGGCTTACATCCGGGCCATCGCCCCCTTCATCGGGCCGGAGCGCGACGTCCCCGCCCCGGACGTTTACACCAACCCCCAGATCATGGCGTGGATGATGGATGAATACAACGTGATCGTGGGCCGCCACGCCCCCGGCGTGATCACCGGCAAACCGGTGCCGTTGGGCGGGAGCCGGGGGCGGGAGGACGCCACCGCCCGCGGCGGGATCTATGCCACGCGGGAGGCGGCGAAGGTCCTCGGCCTGAGCCTGGACGGGGCGACGGCGGCCATCCAGGGCTACGGGAACGCCGGCCAGCACGCCCACCGGCTGGGGGCGGAGCTTCTGGGCCTGAAGGTGGTGGCGGTCAGCGACTCCCAAGGGGGGGTCTATAACCCAAAGGGCCTGGACTTCGCCGCCCTCTCGGCTTGGAAGCGGGAGCACGGCACCGTCGTCGGCTTCCCCGGGGCGGACCCCATCACCAATGAGGAGCTGCTGGAGCTCCCGGTGACGATCCTGTTCCCGGCGGCCCTGGAGAACCAGATCACGGCGAAGAACGCCCCGCGCATCCGGGCCCGCATCGTGGCGGAGCTGGCCAACGGGCCGACCACGCCGGAGGCCGATCACATCCTCTACGACAAGGGGATCTACGTCATCCCTGACTTCATGTGCAACGCGGGCGGGGTCACGGTCTCCTACTTTGAGATGGTGCAGAACGCCTCCGGGTATTACTGGAGCGAGGCGGAGGTCCATCAGCGCCTGGACGAGAGGATGACCGCGGCCTTCCACGCGATGCACGAGACCGCGCGGCGCTACAAGGTGCACAACCGGCTGGGCGCTTACATTGTTGCCGTGGAACGGGTGGTGGAGGCCATGCGGCTCCGGGGATGGGTGTAGCTCGCTCAAGGATTTCGGGCAGGGGGAATCCATATGGCGGACCGTCCCCTCCCGGTTTCCTACAGCGCCTTCTATTCCCCGTCACCGGAGGCGATCCAGAAGGGGCTCCAGGCCTGGCATGCGGCGCTGGTCCAGTTCGATAAGGCGGCCCGCATCCTGGAGGCCTCCGGCCATCCCCTGAAGCAGGGGCTGATCGAGTTCCTGCGCCGCCCTAAACGGGAGCTGATCGTCAACTTCCCGGTCCAGATGGACGACGGGTCCATCCGGATGTTCACCGGATACCGAGTGCATCACAACACCGTCCGCGGCCCGACGAAGGGGGGCATCCGATACCATCCGGACGTCACCCTGGAGGAGGTGCGGGCGCTGGCGATGTGGATGACATGGAAGTGCGCCTTGGCGAACATCCCTTACGGCGGCGCCAAGGGGGGTGTGGCGGTGGACCCCTCCAAGCTCTCGCCGCGGGAGCTGGAGCGCCTCACCCGCCGTTACGCTACGGAGATCAGCCTGCTGATGCATCCCAGCGGCGATGTGCCGGCGCCGGATGTGGGGACGAACCCCCAGATCATGGCCTGGATCATGGACACCTACTCCATGCACTCTGGCTTCACCCGGCCCGCGGTGGTGACCGGGAAGCCGTTGGAGATCGGAGGCACCCTGGGGCGGGTGGAGGCCACGGGCCGAGGGGTCATGATGGTGGTTGCGGAAGCGCTGAAGGTGAACAGGATCCCTCTCGAGCGGGCCACCATCGCCATCCAGGGGTTTGGGAACGTCGGCTCCCACGCCGCCCTCACCGCCCACCAGATGGGGGCGAAGGTGGTGGCCGTGAGCGATGTCCATGGAGGGATTTATAACCCGAAGGGCCTGGACATCCCACGGGTGGTGGAGCATGTCCGGCAGCATCGGACGGTCACCGGATTCCCGGAGGCGGAGCCGATCAGCAATGCTGAGCTTCTCACCATGAAAGTAGACGTGCTGATCCCGGCCGCCCTGGAGAACCAGATCACCGCGGACAACGCCCCCTACGTGCAGGCCCGCATCCTGGCGGAGGGGGCCAACGGCCCTACCACGCCGGAGGCCGATGAGATCCTGCTCGAGAAAGGGGTTTTCATCGTGCCGGACATCCTGTGCAACGTCGGCGGGGTGATCGCCTCG
The DNA here is from genome assembly GCA_041641155.1 of Thermoflexus sp. Taxonomy (GTDB): domain Bacteria; phylum Chloroflexota; class Anaerolineae; order Thermoflexales; family Thermoflexaceae; genus Thermoflexus. The sequence goes on along the minus strand of JBEPYX010000046.1, from coordinate 555 downwards.
TATTTCGAGTGGGTGCAGGATCTGCAGTCGTTCTTCTGGACGGAGGAGGAGATCAACAGCCGGATGGAGCAGATTTTGAAGCGGGCCTTCTATGAGGTGCTGGCCAAGGAGGAAGAGCTGCGCCGCTACGGCCTGAAGCCCGGTGATTACCGCACCGCCGCCCAGGCCCTGGCCATCTGGCGCGTCGCCCAGGCCACCCTCATCCGGGGGATCTACCCGTAACCCCCGCTTCCGTGTGACCATTGGCTCGGTTAGGGGCCGAGGGCGTTCCCCTCGGCCCCGAAAATTTTCTCTGGTTGGGGGCGATGGGGAAGGCCGACCGCGGGGTCTACGTGTTGTGGCTGGAGGTGTTCGGCGAGGTGGCATTGGACCGGCGGGGCCGGCGGCGCCTCGCCGGTACCTATGCCTATGTGGGCTCCGCCCAGGGGCCCGGCGGGTTCCGGCGGTTGCTGCGCCATCGCCGGGTGGCCGAAGGCCGGAGCCTCGTCCGTCACTGGCACATTGATGCGGTGCTGGCGTGCAGCCGGTGGCGCGGGGCCTTCGTGCGGGAGACAG
>JBEPYX010000045.1:0-8649 GCA_041641155.1 Thermoflexus sp. | reverse complement strand
AAGGAGTATCAAGCCTCAATCGAACCAGCGTGGGATTGAAACCTCGGGGGGCGACCCCGGATGGGGGGGAGGGGGCTAGGGCCTCAATCGAACCAGCGTGGGATTGAAACGGCCCCCGCCCTGGGGCCCCAGGGGTGGGGGAAGAAGCCTCAATCGAACCAGCGTGGGATTGAAACCCAGAAACACAAACCGGGGCCTACCCCCCTCTCGGGGCCTCAATCGAACCAGCGTGGGATTGAAACGAGCGGGCTTGGGCGATCGCCTCGACGAGGGAGCCCGCCTCAATCGAACCAGCGTGGGATTGAAACATCTTCCGGAACGAATTCCGGAAGATCGGGGTGAATTGCCTCAATCGAACCAGCGTGGGATTGAAACTGCTGGGTACGCTCGACCCACGGGACAAAAGACAGGGCCTCAATCGAACCAGCGTGGGATTGAAACTGATGGGCGGGCGTTCTCCACCCGGAGGAGGCGCCAGCCTCAATCGAACCAGCGTGGGATTGAAACCGCACTTGCCGTAGCCTGATGACGGATGGGAAATATGCCTCAATCGAACCAGCGTGGGATTGAAACTGAACGCCGCGATCGCCACTGCCACGGCAGTCACGGGCCTCAATCGAACCAGCGTGGGATTGAAACTTGTACGTCTGGGCCACCACCACGGCGTCGCCCATGCCTCAATCGAACCAGCGTGGGATTGAAACGGTAGATCTGGCCCGTGCCGATATCAACGGTCATGGGGGCCTCAATCGAACCAGCGTGGGATTGAAACGAGCACAGGGTCGGATGCCACCCTGTGGCCCACCTCCGCCTCAATCGAACCAGCGTGGGATTGAAACATGGGAGCGATCACACCATCGCGACCTTCATCGATGCGCCTCAATCGAACCAGCGTGGGATTGAAACTGGAGAAGCGGATGGTCGTTGGGAGCCGTCTCCTGGCCTCAATCGAACCAGCGTGGGATTGAAACGCGCGGTCTGTGCTATAATGTGGGCAGACTCGGGGAGGCCTTAATCGAACCAGCGTGGGATTGAAACAAGGCGGGGCTACGGCTGACAACCTGGATCGGGAACTCGCCTCAATCGAACCAGCGTGGGATTGAAACACCACCCCTCGGCCAGGGCCGCGGCGAAACTGGTTTGCCTCAATCGAACTAGCGTGGGATTGAAACAATCTTCACCAAACACCCACCAAGCCACCACTTGACAAGGCCTCAATCGAACCAGCGTGGGATTGAAACATGATCTCGGCCACCCGGAACCGGGGTGGGGTGACCCGCCTCAATCGAACCAGCGTGGGATTGAAACGGTGGTAGGGGCGACCGGTCCGGTCGCCCCTACGAATCGAACCGGCGTGGGATTGAAACGCGTCGGGGACAGCGGGGATGCGGAGGACGTCGACGGGCCTCCATCGAACCAGCGGGGGATTGAAACACAGGGGCTTTCCGTCATTTCCCGTCCTGGGACCACAAGCCTCAATCGGACCAGCGGGGGATTGAAACGATTTGCACCGGCGTCTCGGACTTATGAGACCCGCGCCTCCATCGAACGGACGTGGGATTGAAACGGTGGTAAGGGCGACCGGCCCGGTCGCCCCGATCTCACAGGATCGCCGCAGGCGCCCCCTTCTCCCGGCCCAGCACCTCCCGGCGCATAGCCTCCCGGCTGGGAAGAATGTAGAAATACACCGCGTCCTTCTCCTGATCAATGAGATCCCGCAGCTCCGCCCGGATCCGCTCCAGGCGGGCCGGGGAGACCTCGCCCTCGAAGGCGGAGTTCTGCACCCAGTGGAGATGACGGCGCAGATACTGGCACACCTTCGCCACCCGCTCCCCTTCCACATCGTAGACGATGATCACATACATCCCCGCCGGCTCCCACCAGGAAGCTGCCCCGCAGGAGGCGCGATGAGCCCCCCGCTCACCACCACGCCTTCAGCGGCACATACGGCTCCATCCCCAGCAGGTGCCGCACCAACTTGTAGGCCTCCAAACGGATCATGGTGCGGTAGCTCACCGGCCGCTTGAGGCGCGGATGCTGCACCGTCTCCCGCATCCGCTCCTCGAACTCGGCCACCACCTTCCGCCGCCCTCCGGCCTCCAGGTAACAGAACCCCACCTCCTCCACAAAGTCCTCCTCCCCCAGCATGTTCCGGTTCATCAGGGCGAAGATCATCCGGTCCACCACCAGCGGCTTGAAGATCTCCGCCAGATCCAACGCCAGGGAGAAGCGGCCCGCCGACGGCTCATGGAGGAAACTGATGGCCGGATGCAACGGGGTGTGGTAGAGCTCCGAAAGCACCGCCGCATACAGCAGCCCGTTGCCGAAGGAGATCAGGGCGTTGATCGGGTTCTCCGGGGGCCGCCGGCTCCGCCGGAACCCCTCCAGCTTCAGGATGGCCGGAAAGGCGCCATAGTACGCGTCACGGGACCGCCCCTCCAGCCCCATCAGCGCCGATACCTCGCGGCACGCTTCCAGCTCCGCCATCGCTTGCTCGATGGCCGCCAGCGGCCCCTCCACCGGAAGGCCCTGCCGCCGGTAGTAGAGGAGATTCCGCCGCATGTGGAAGAGGGCCCCCTCGACGAAGGCCCGGGCGAGGGAGAGGCGGCGGGCCGGGTCGGCGTAGTGCAGGGCCTGGGCCACCACCACCTGACCCGCAGCCCGCCCCTCGCGCGGGTAGAAGGACCCAGCGTAGAAGCCGTAATGGTTAAAGACGTGGAGGCTGACCCCATGCCGGCTCAGGAAGGTGAGCAGCCGGGTGTTGAGGTCCAGCTCGCCCATGGCATACAGCGCCTCCACGTCCTCGATGGGGATGGCCTGGCGCTCGGTCCGGCCGTCGGCCTCCCATTCGAGGTAGAGGGTGTTCTGACGCCGCCGCAGGCGGCCGCTGCGGAAGATGTAATACGTGCGCCCCATCCGATCGGCTCCCACCATACCGCAAGGGGATCGCGGGACCCGTGCCTTACCCCCAGCACAACGGGGCGTAGGCGCACCGGCGACAGGCCGGCGTCCAGGGGACAGCGGGCGGGGTCGGGAGGGCTTCGACGCGGGCGATCTCGGCGAGCGCTGCCTCCACCTCGGCCACGGCCGCCGCGTCCAGCTCCACCACCTCCCGCCGCCGCTGGCGGGGGAAGCGCAGCTCCCCACGGAGGTGAACTCCCCGGCGCGCCAGGAAGTAGAGATAGTAGCGCAGCTGCAGCCGGGCAGCCTCGATGAAAGTCGGGGCGTGCTTGACTTCGAGGACCGTTCCTTCGCCTTCCAGGACGTCGATGGCGATCACGTTCTCCAGGATCAAGCTCCGGCGGGGCCGGTCGCGGTAGGCCCGCTCGTGGGTGAGGCGCCCGAGGGCCACAGCTTCCGCATCGGCCTCCATGCGCACCTGATGGGCGAAGAGCCAGAGCTTGCGGCGGCAGACCCGCAGGTAGTTCATCTTGAGGCCGCCGACCTTCAGCCGCTCGAAGTCATCCTCGCTCAGGCGCATGGCCTGGCGGATGAAATCCAGGCGCGCTTCCTCGTGATCTTCATCCAATGGATGGGGGGCGATCGCTGGGCGCCGGTCCGCCTTCTTCATCTCAAGCCCCGTCGTCTAAACCGTGTGTATAGGTGTCCCCTCGAGGAAGGCCTTGAGGTTGGCCAGGGTGGTGTCGAGGATGCGGTGCAAGGCCTCCCAGCTGTTGAAGGCGATGTGGGGGTGAAGACCGCGTCCTCGCGGCGCAGCAGCAGATGGGCTTGCACCACTCGAACGAACCAGCCCCACCCCTCACGATCGGATTTTCCGGCCCACCGAATGGACACAGGAGCGGGATCGATCGGATGACAACCATTGTCTGAAGGCAACCTAAGGCGAGGCCCGCTCGGCGGAAGCCATCCACAAAGGTGAAGAGCCCGTGATCAGCAGCCGTGGGGATGCTGCCGTTGAATGCGCTCTACGAGACGCCCCAAAAATCCCAAGCCGTTGTCTATCCACGGGTCATCGCCCATGATCCATCGCGATGTCCCCGCCATCTTTCCATCACCTCGGCGTGTGGTCAAATATGAGCACCTCTCCGGTTGCGGGGGAGGTGTAAAGAAGCTTGCGGGCTTTGCCGTGAAGGGCGTGGGCGATAGCCAAATAGAGCCAGATGGGGGCTTGGCCCGTCAAGATCACCTCGTTTCCCTCGCCGGCAAGTTCCTTTGCCCGTTCCAAGTAATCAGGCAGTTCGTCCAGTTTGGCAACCTCGCCGTAAAGACTTTTCAGGTCAATGATCACTCGTCCGCCGTAAAGTGTTCGGTTGGGCACATTTTCCAAACAGTCCCTCAATCGCTGCGGTATCTCCTTGGCCCGCCGCTCAATGCTTTGGATGGATGCAGGGTTACTACGCATCCCGCAGTGGGCGATATCGTTGCGCAGATCCCCGAGCCAATCCCACAGTTTCGCGATCTCCTCACTCCTCGGCAGTTCGTCAAACCACTCGGGCACTGGGGAGGCTTGCCCCCTGGGCCTCTGTTCTGCTGCGCCGAGGGCTTTTTCAATTTCTTCCTCGCGGTAATTCGCATTCAGCCAATCGCCGTCCCCCCGCTGAAGAGCCACCCAACTGACGACCCACTCCCGAGCCAGCAGCGTGGCTTGCACCCACAAGCCTTTCTCCACGAAGTGCTCAATCAATGCCAGTTGCTTTTGCAAGTTCTCCCTGTCCAGTCGGTCAGGAGACGCGTGGGCGAATTTTTGGGCTTCCAAGCGGATTTGCTCCAGGATCAGCCTGAAGGGAGGCGCCCAGGTTCGCACCTCATCTTTCACCTCCCCGAGTATTCTCAGCAGGCTCTGCGCATATCGCATAATGTCCTGCGGGCGTGCCAGATGGAGCGCTTGGGAGAAGTTTCGGAGTTGCCTGCCAAGGGTTTGGAGGTGTCGGGGCAGGGATCCGGAAGGTCCCTCAGGTTGCTGCGTCCATGCTGTGTGGTGAGCTTTTTCCAATCGTTCGGCCAACAGCACGGCATCGCTACGCCGAAGCAGAAACTCAGCCCCGCTCAGCCAATCAATCAACTCTAAAAGCGGAGTCAGGTCAAAGATTGGCGCGCGGTCTTCGGGTTTTGGAGGGTCTCGAAGGGGCTCTCGTGCTTCGTAGGCGCCGTAGACGATGTGCTTGATGGTGACGTTTTTCGTTCGCCGCAGGTAGGTGGCCGCGGCGAAGACGATCATGGGAATGGACCGGAACGCATGGGTGATGTCCAGGATCACCCTCTCGCCCTCTCCCACGGCGCCGGCGACCCGGTCAAAGATCTCCCATAGTTCGGATTCCGAGCGCCCCTCGGGGATGTCCTCAAAGCACACTCGATCCCCCAATTTCTGCTGCAACATTTCCGCATAGGTCGGCTCCGCATCGGAGGGTCGGTTTTTCTTGGCTGTCTCCGTGACGAAGACGATCACCTCCTTGGGATCAAAGATCTGGGCCAGGGCTTCGGGAAAGAGGGAGGTGGTGTGAGACCGCTCCTTCCATACAGTGGTGTGAGACCGCTCCTTCCATACATAAGTAACGGTTTGATAGCGGCCGGCGCCGAGGAAGGTAAGAGCTTTCATCGCGTTTTCCTCCTCAGATGGGGTGCTCGGCAAGTGGCGTTCGGACGCCATGGTTGCATCCTCTGCCCGGATGCGGGTTTTTCGACCCCTTCACGCCACGATCACACCGGATGTTCCGGCCTCGATATCCTCCTCAAATCCGATCTCCTCGCTATACGGTCGGCGGCAGATCAGCCAAGCGCGGTGGGAGGGGGGACGTTCCGCCAGATAGAACCAGCCCAGCCCATGGCGCTGGCTGTGAGCCAGCCACCAGAGGGGAACCGGGGTGAGGAGCTCCAGGGGCGAATCCCCAGGCTCCAGCCGGGCCCACAGGTCGTGGGGGATGACGTCGATGGTGGGCTGCTCGATGCGGCGGGGCTGATAGCGCCGTCCGTGTTCTTCATCGAAGCGGATCTCCGCCGGGCCCGGCCCGAAGAGGGTGCATTCGGCGAACAGCGCGGGCAGCTGGGCCATCCCCGCCTCCAGATCCGCGTAGACCTCGCCTGCCCACCGGTGCAGATCGCCGTAGGAGACCGGCCCCTCCCCAAGGTGCTCCCAGCTTCGGGAGAGGCGCCCTGCTTCATAGGGCTCAGGATCCTCCGGCCGGTAAACGATCAGGACCCCATCGGGGGTGTCTCCCCCCCGGTTCACCCGTCCTCCGCGCTGGGCCAGGGCGTCCAACGGCGCGATCTCCGTGAACATCCGGTCCGCCCCGATGTCCAGGCTGACCTCAATGACCTGGGTGGCCACGAGGACGAAGGGGCCGCGCCGCGCCTTCAGGCGTTCGATGATCATCCGCTCCTTCGCCCGGCGATGGGCATAGGCGAACCGGCTGTGCAGGCAGACGAGATCCTCGGTGGGGAGGAGGGGCCGCAGCGCCCGGTAGAAGGCCTGGGCTTTGCGCACGGTGTTGACGATCACGAATTGAACGAGCCCGCCCCGGTGGCCGTCCAGCACCTCCGCGATCACATCCTCGGCGGCGATCTGCCCCGAGCCCTCCTTCCGGATCATCGGCCGCTCCCGCTTGAGCACCCGGAACGGGCGCCGCCCCATGCCCGGCGTGTCCTCGATCAACGGGTACGCCTCCAGGCGGCACGCCCGGACCAGGGGATCCGGGAGGGTGGCGCTCATCACCAGGTGGGGGATCCCCATCGCCCGCAGCAGGGCCATCGCCTCCCGCAGCTCGGCCTGCATCTGGTCGTCGTAGGCGTGCACCTCGTCGAAGACCACCGCCGCGCCCTGGAGCATCCCCAGGGCGAAATCCGCCTGGGGGAAGCCGTGGACGAACGCATACAGCAGGTGATCGGCGGTGGTGACCACGAGCGGGTAGGCGAGGACCTCGCTCCAGAAGTTGGCCTCCCGGGCCTCCTCCAGCTCCACGGCCGGGCTGGGGTCGAGGGGGATGGGCCCCTCGCGCTCCTGAAGCTGCGCGCGGATCCGCTCCCGATGCTCGAGGCCGGAACGCCCATGGTAGAGCCCCACCCGCTCCTCCCCGAACAGGCGGGCCAGCCGCTCGCGCATCGCGTTCGAGGTGACCTGGGTGGGCAGGGTCCAGATCAGCCGGTCCAGCCCGTCGCGCCCGCGGCGCCCCAGGAACCAGAGCAGGGCCGCCTCCGTCTTCCCCCGCCCGCAGGGCGCCCGCACCAGCCCCCAGCGCAGCCGGTCCTCCGACGCAGCCCTCCGCGCGATCTCCTTCTGGTAATCGAACCAGTCGCCCCCCGGGGGGAGAGCCCGGCGCAGCCGATCCTCGGCGTCGGGGGGCCAGTCCGGAAGCAGCCGCTCCAGTTCCGAATCCAGAAGGGGGAAGGGGAGCAGCGGGCCGTTCTCGCCGGGGCGGGCCCGCTCCGCGAAGGCCCGGCTGGCGATCTTGTCGGCCGCTTTCAGGTAAGCGAGGAGCGCCACGTAGCGGGCGCGGAAGCGGGCCAGCGCTTCCGCCCCTCGTTCGTTCATCTTCCGGACCCGATCGGCGACCGCCTCCCGCATCCGCAACAGCCCCTCCGAGAGCGTCCCCAGGGGGAGCTGGGCGAGGTCGCTGAGGGAGAGGGGAGGGAAGGAGGCGGTCCAGCCCCAAATCGGCGCTCCCTCCTCGTAGAGCTGGCGGATGACCCCCTCGAGGGCCGCCAGGAACCCCAGCTTCTGGTGGGGGTTCGGCAAGTTCTGGTAGAGATCCCGATGCAGTTCGGTGTGGTGGGCAGCGACGGCGAGCAGCTCCAGGATGGGCGGGCCCTCCAGGAGCGAGGGGAACGAGCCTGCGCGCCAGGCCCGCTCCATCAGCGGCAGGGCGGCGAGGGCGTGGGGGAAGTTCCATGCGGTCCGGCCGGCCTGGATCGCCTCCTGGAAGGGGCGGGTGCCCTTCCCGGCGTCGTGGAAGAGGACCACCAACCCGATGATCTGTCGGAAGCGGTGGGGGTCCAGACCGTGACGGCGGCAGAAGCCGGCGAACCCCGGACGCCGCGTGAGGGCGTCCGCCACCGCCAGGCTGTCCCGGACGTGGCCGTACAGGGTCTGCCACCGGTCGCCGTCCCGCTTGGCCCACATGGCTGGGCTCCCTCCCTCCGCACCGATCGCCTTATGTCGCGGTCGCTTCCTCGGGGAGCAGCCACACCCCCTCGGATTCGAAGAAGGCAAGGGGCCGCGGCGCGGGGACGCGGTCGGGGAAGCGAGGCGGCAACGCCAAGAGGGGCGGGGGGGCGAGGTCCCGCCCGGACCGGAAGGCGATGGGCAGCCGGATCTGCTCGCAGCCCTCATGGAGGCCGGGGAGCAGGCCCCAGACCTCCTGGCCCTCGGCCCAGGTCAGCTCCCCGATCCAGCGCGGGGTCACGACCACCATGTCGTCCGATCCGCCCAGATAGAGGGGGCGGGCGGGGTGCCTCAGGGCCTCCCACAGGTCCTCCACCAGCTCCCGCGATGCCGAGGCCAGGTACACCCGGTAGGCGGGCCGCACGAGGAAGGATTTGCGCACCGGGGAGGAGGGGAAGTCCACCGGTCGTTTCCCCTCCTCCTTACGGCCCTCGCCGGTCAGTTTGAGCAGCTTCGCCAGCTCCCGCTGGGGCCGCCCCGGGGGGTGCAGCGGCCGCAGATTGAACCGCAGCGCCTCCTGGAGCCGGGCTCGC
>JBEPYX010000044.1:0-8785 GCA_041641155.1 Thermoflexus sp. | reverse complement strand
GCGGAGCCCTTCGCGCCTCCTTCCGAGGCCATCCTCCCCCCTGCGCCTGAGGGACCTCTCGGGGAGGAATGGGCGCTGGGGGGAGAGGTTCCCCACCCTGGGGAGCGCTTCGAGGAGCCAGCGGAGGCGGAAAAGATCCCGGCGCCGATGGGCCCCTTCTGGATCGGGGAGGGATCCGCAGAGGCGCCACCGGCCGAGGCTCCGCCTTTCACGGACCTGGAGGCGGTGCTGGCCGAGATGCCGGAATGGCTGCAGATCCTCCAGCCGGTTTCGGAGGAGGGCGGGGAGGCTCCCGCGGAGGTCATCCCGGCGGTGGAATCCGCTGTGGTGGAGACCCAGGGTCCGCTGGCGGGGCTGGTGGACGTGCTTCCCATGAACCCCCAGGTGCTGGAGCCTCAAGGGCCCGCCGCTCGGCTCGCCGCAGAGCCTCCGGCGGATCTGCTGACCCGGGCCCAGGCCTGGCGCAGCCTGCTGGATCACGGCCTGGAGTTCTTGATCGGGGAGCGGGCCGTGGAGCGGGCTCCAGCGGGCCTGGGCGCCACGCTGGAGCGCCTGTTGCTCTTCGCCCTCCTCTTGGGCGCCCTGATCGTTGGGCTTTACTGGCCCCTGCCGTTCTTCCGGGCGGATCTGCTGGCCCCGCCCCGGGAGTTCCTGGCCGCCCTGGACCGAGCACCTGCGGGGGGCTTGGCCTTGGTGGCAGTGGATTATGGGCCGGATCGCGCGGCGGAGCTGGAGCCTTATCTGCAGCGGGTTCTGGATCGGCTGACGGCGCACGGCGTTCGGGTGCTCATGGTCAGCCTGTCCCCGTGGGGCGCCGCCCAGGCTGCCCAGGTGGTGGCAGGGCGTCCCGATTACGGGGAGCGTGTGGTCCATCTGGGATATTTCCCGGGGCAGGAGGTGGGGGCCGCCCGCTTGCTCGCCTGGCCGATGGACCAACTGGGGGCGGATTATCGGGGGCAGCCGCTGAGGTCCCTTTCCATCGCCCAGGATTTCGGGGAGGAGCCGCTGGCGGCCCGGCTGCATCTGGTGGTACTGATCACCGGATCTCCGGATGCCCTGCGGGGGTGGGTTCAGCAGGCCCAGGGGCAGCTCCCTCGCGAGGTGCCCATGGTGGCCGCTGTGGGGATGAACCTCTGGCCCTACGCGGCGCCCTATCGGGAGAGCGGCCAGCTCCAGGCAGTGGCCGTCGGCCTGCGGGATGCCTTGCTGTTCGAAGGCCCTCCTGTGGAGGGCAGCCCGGCCTTCTTCGATCTCCAGGCGCAGACGGCGCTACAGGTCTTCCTCATCGTGCTGATCGGCCTCGGGCTGGCGATCCGCTTGCTGCCCCTCGGAGCAGGGGCAAAAGGCTGAGGGTAGCCGCGAACGGAGGATCCGGATGGATCTCGGGACGGTGATCGCGTTGCTCCTCACCTTGATGATCTTCAGTTACCTGATTGACGACACGGCGGTGTATCGCGTGGCCGCCAGCCTGCTCGTCGGGCTCAGCGTCGGCTATTTCCTGGCCGTGATGCTGTGGAACGTCCTGATCCCGCAATGGCGGGAGCTCCTGGCCACGACGGACCCGACCCGGCGCAGCGTGTTGGCCCTGGAGGCCGGGTTGGGGATTTTGCTCCTGGCGAAGGGGCAGTCCCGTTTGAGCTTCCTGGGGGACCTGGGGCTCGCTGTCGCCCTCGGGATCGGTTTGGGGACTGCCGGCGCGGGGGCCATCTGGGGGACGCTGGGGCCGCAGATCGCGGCGGGGGCAGGGCGGGGTCTCTCCCTCGGGCTGGTGGCGACGCTCTTGGCGCTGTTGGCGGCCCAGTTCTATCATCCCCCGGCGCGGGGCCGGTTCCTGGGCTCGGCCTGGGCGGGGCTGCAGGGGCTGGGGCGTGGGGTGTGGGCCTTCGCCCTCGGCACCCTGTTCGGGGGCGCGTTGATCACCGGGATCTCGCTCTTGATCGGCCGGGCGGAGTTCCTGATCCAAGCGTTGAGCCGCTGGGGGCCTTAGTGCGGGCGGAGGGCGGGTGCGATGAGCGTGAAAAGCGTGGTGGCCATCGACATTGGGAGTACGCAGACCCGTGCGCTCTTATTCGCTCGGGTGGAGGGTCGCTTCCGGTTCGTGGCCGCCGCCCGCGCGCCCACCCGCCTGCGGGCGCCCCACCTGGATGTCGCCTGGGGCGGGGTCCAAGCCCTGGAGCAGCTGAGCGCGATCTCCGGCCGTTCCCTCCTGGATCCCCAGGGGAACTTGATCGAGCCGGAGTTCTCCAATGGCATGGGGGTGGATGCCTGCCTGTTGACCTTCAGCGCGGCGCCCCCGATCCGGGTGGCCCTGGCCGGCCTCGCCCCCGAGTGGAGCCTGGCCAGCCTCCAACGGGCGGCGGCCAGCACATACGCCCAGATCGTGGAGATCCTCTCCGCCGCCCCGCTGAACGGGCATCGGCAAACCGAGGAGCGCTGGTTGGAAGCCCTTGCGGCGGCCGAGCCCGACGTAGTGGCGATCGCCGGCGGGGTGGACGGCGGGGCGACGCGGCCGGTCCAGGCCCTCCTGGAGACTGTGGCGCTCGCCGCGCGGCTGCGTCCGGAAGCCGATCGTCCGCTGATCCTCTTTGCGGGGAACGCTGCCCTCCGCGAGGAAGCGGTCGCCCTGGCCGGCCGGGAGCTTCCCCTGCGGGTGCTGGAGAACATCCGCCCTCAGCTGGGGCAGGAGCGCATCGGCCCGGTGGTGGAGGCCCTGGACGCCCGGTATGTGGAGCGGGCAATGGCCAGCCTTCCGGGGGCCTCGTGGCTGCAGCGCTGGGCCCGGGGGGAGATCCTGCCGACGGCCCGGGCGCTGAGCCATGTGGCCCGTTACCTTAGCCTGGAGGCCCCCGATCGAGGGACGCTGGTGGTGGACGTGGGGGGGAACCACACGGTGATCGCGGCCGCCTACGGGGGGATGCTGGCCCAGATGGTGCGATCCGGAAGCGGGATCGGGCAGGGGATCCTGAGCCTCTACCAGCGCCGCGGATATGAGCGTGTCGCCCGCTGGCTGCCGCGGGAGATCCGCCCGGAGGCCCTGGAGGTCTTCGTCTGGACCAAAGCCATGCATCCCCTCTCGATCCCGCAGACCATGGAGGAGATGTGGATCGAGCTGGCCTTCGCCCGTGAGGCCCTCGCCGAGGCCTGGGAGCAGCTGCATGGGCTCTGGCCGGAGCTGGGCCGGTCGGTGCCGATGTTCGAGCCGATCCTCATCACCGGCGGTGTGTTCGCTGACCATGTCCGTCCCGGCGCGTTCGCCCTGGTCATCCTAGACGCATTGCAGCCCATTGGCCTGACGACCTTGCTTTGGGATCCGGTGGGGTTCACCCCCGCCCTAGGGGCGCTGGCGGCGCTGGACCCTTCCCTGGCGGTGGAGGCGATGGGTGGCCGGCCATGGATCCCACTGGCCACCGTCCTTGCCCCGGCCCTGGACGGGCCAGTGGCGCCGGACGAGCTGCTGTTCACCGTTGAGGTGCACCATCGCGGCTCGGACGGCTCGGAGTCCGTCTATGAGATCGAGGCGCGGGGAGGGCGTCTGGAGGTCGTGCCGATCCCGGGGTTGGGCGAGACCGAGCTGAGGCGGTTCCGCATGCGGCGCCCGGTGGATCTGGGGTGGGGCCCGCGGCGATCCCCGCGGCGGATTCGAATCGCTGGGGGGCTGTTGGGCCTCATCATCGATGGCCGGGGCCGCCCGCTTTCGCTGGCGGAATCCCCTGAGGCGCGTCGGGAGCAGATCCAGCGCTGGCTCTGGGACGTCGGCGCGGTGGGAGGAGGCCTCTAAGGGATGGAGGCGCTTCGGTTTTACCCGGAGGAGGTGAAATTCACCGCCCTGGCAACCATCCGCCGGGAGCGTCGGCTGCCGATCCCCGGGAAGGTGCTCGTCCGGCGGGGGGAAACAGTAGAAGCTGCCACCCTCCTCGCCACGGCGGAGCAGCCTGTCGGGGTAGTGGTGGTGGACATCGCGCGGCCGCTCCGAGTGCCCCCCGAGCGGGCAGCCATTTATTTGCAACGGAAGCCCGGCACCCTGGTGCGCGCCCAAGAGGTCCTGGCACGGCGGCGGATTTGGATGGGGCTGCGGACCCTGCGGGTGCGCTCGCCGGTGGACGGCGAGGTCGTCGCAGCGGGAGGGGGGAAAGTCCTCATCCGAGCTGGCGCGCGCCTCATCGAACTTCGGGCTGGGTTCCCAGGGGTCGTCGTCGAGGTCATCCCGGACTTCGGGGCGGTCGTCGAGACGACGGGGGCTCTGATCCAGGCCTTCTGGGCCAGTGGGGCGGATTTCAGCGGGATGCTTCGGGTCGTCACCGGGGGGGCAGAGCCCTTGCGGGCCCGGGCCATCGACCCAGTGGCCCAGGGGACCATCGTGGTGGGCGGCGCGTGGATCGAGCCCAGCGCCCTGGAGCAGGCGGAGCGCCTTCAGGTCAAGGGGATCATCGCCGGAAGCATGGAGGCTTCCCTCTTGCCCCGGCTGCGGGAGCTCTCCTTCCCCGTCGTCCTGACGGAGGGCTTCGGTCACCTCCCGATGCATCCTGGGATCTTCCGCATCCTCTCCCTCTACCAGGGGCGGGAGGCCTTCGTGCTCCACCCGCCGTCCGGCCCCGACGGCCGGCCGGGCCATCCGGAGATCCTGATCCCCGTGCCGACCGAGAACCCCCCGCCTCCCGAACCGAGCGGGGAGGTCTTCCTACAACCCGGCGTCCGGGTGCGCCTGATCCGGGAGCCCGATCGAGGGCGCGTGGGAACCGTGCGGAGGATCTCCCCCTATCCCTGGACGCTGGAGAGCGGCTTGCGGACGTGGTGCGCGGAGATCCAACTGGATGGGGAGGAGAGATCGGTCTGGGTTCCCGTTTACAACGTGGAGATCCTCCGCTCGTGAAGGGGACGGAGGCCCCCTCACGATCCCATGGCCGGAAGGGCCGTGAGGGGCGGTCGAGATCCTATCGAGGAGGCGATCCCGATGGCCGATGTGGATCTGGAAGGGCTGCCCCCCGAGGAAGGGCAAAACCGGACGTTCCTCTTAGCCGTGCTCGCCCTGGGTGGGTTGTTCGTCGTGCTCCTCTTCGCCATCGGCTTGTATCTGGCCCTGAGCGGCCCAGCGCGTGGGCGGCCCGCGGCGCTGGCGGGCACGCCAACACGGACCCCGCTTCCCTCGCCCAGCCCGTTGCCGCCCACCTACACGCCCACGCCCAGCCCCACTCCGACCTTAACCCGGACCGCGACGCCGCCCTTGCCGGTGGCCGTCGCAGGCCAGCCGACTTCCACCCCCACGGCCACCGTCACCCCGGCCCGCCCCACGCCAACCCCGCGGCCGAGCGGGCTGCCGCAAACCGGGGGGAGCGGCATGGGCTGGGGGCTGGGGGCGATCGGCGCGCTGGTCTTGGCGTTCCTGGCCCGGCGCCTCCGCTTGCGCCTGCGGGCGTTATGATGGGGGGCGCCGGCGCCCCCGCCGGTATCCATCCGCTCCCAGATCTGGCGGGCGCCATTGGGTGCGGCCCACTCCCGATGTCATCGCCGGCGGTTCAATTCGAAGAGGAACCGAAGCCCGTGGAGCGTCAGATGGGGGTCCACCACCTGGATGGCGCGGACTTCGTGGGCGATGGTGTCGGCTAAGCCGCCGGTGGCGATCACCCGCGCCGGCTCCTCCAGCTCCGCCTGGATCCGACGGATCATCCCCTCCACCATGCTCGCGAACCCCAGGATCAGGCCGGATTGCATCGCCTGGATGGTGTTGCGCCCGATGGCCCGGGGCGGGCGGGTCAGCTCCACCTGGTAGAGCTGGGCGGCGGCGGTGACCAGCGCCTCCGCGGCCACCAGGATCCCCGGGGCGATCGCCCCGCCCAGGTATTCCCCTTCCCGCGAGATGACATCGAACACGGTGGCCGTCCCGAAGGCGATGGCGATGGCCGGGCCCCCGTAGAGCCGGAAGGTGGCCACCGCGTTGGCCACGCGATCCGCTCCCACCTCCCGCGGGTTCTCCACCGCCAGCCGGATCCCCGTCTTGATCCCGGGCCCGACCATGAGGGGCTCAACGCCCAGGTAGTGCCGGACCATCTCGTCGAACACCGCGCGGAGCGGGGGGACGACGCAGGCGATGGCGCAGCCTCGGATCTCCTCCGGGCGGATGTGGTGCAGGGCGAAGAGGTTCATGAAGAGGGCGGCGTATTCGTCGGCTAGGCGATGGCGTTGGGTGGAGAACCGCCAGTGGGCGATGAGGGATTCCCCGTCGAAGACCCCTGCCTTGATGTTTGTGTTCCCGACGTCCAAGCAGAGCAGCATCGGCGGTCCCTCCGAGATCTCCTCACATCTCAGCCGACGGGTCACTATTCCGGCAGAAGGATGTTATCAATGAGCCGGGTCTTCCCAATGTAAACCGCCAGCGAGAGGAGGGCGCGCCCTTCGACGCGGCTCAGCTCCTGCATGGTCTCCGGATCCGCCACGCTCACGTAATCCAGGCGGGCTAGGGGCTCGGCCCCGATCACCTCTCGCATGGTTTCCCGCAAGCGTTCCGCATCTCGCTCCCCCGCCTCGTAGCGGGCTTTGGCCGCTTGGAGGGCCCGGAACAGCACGGTGGCCGCGCGGCGCTCCTCCGGGTTCAGGTAGGTGTTCCGGCTGCTCATGGCCAGGCCGTCCGGCTCCCGGACCGTCGGGCAGACCACGATCTCCACTGGGAAGTTGAGATCCTGGATCATCCGTCGGATCACGGCCACCTGCTGAGCATCCTTCTGGCCGAAATACGCCCGATCGGGCTGGACGATGTGGAAGAGCTTCGCCACCACCGTGGCCACGCCCCGGAAGTGGCCGGGCCGCGCCGTGCCCTCCAGCGGCCGACTGACCTCCTCGACGACCACCCAGGTCTGGAAGCCTGGCGGATACATCTCTTCCACGGAGGGGGCGAACACCAGATCCACCCCCAGCGGCTCCAGCAGATGGAGATCTCGCTCCAGATCCCGCGGATAGCGGTCGTAGTCTTCGTGGGGCCCAAACTGGGTCGGGTTGACGAAGATGCTGACCGCCACGTGGTCGTTCTCCGCCCGGGCCCGCCGGACGAGGGAAAGATGCCCCTCGTGGAGGTATCCCATGGTCGGCACGAATCCCCACAAGCCCGGAAGGGCCCGCCGGATCGCCCGGACTTCTGCGATGGTGCGAACCACCTGCATGCCGACACCTCCGCATCGCCGGATGTTCTCATTCCCAACGCTACAGGTGAACACTCAACCCCCCGGCTTCCAAGGGGCGCGATCCATCCGAGCGGCGATGGCGGGCGGCGGGGTTGCCCGCCCGGGGGGCGGGCCGCAGGATCCTTCCACAGCCTTGACCCACCGCCAGAGCGCTTCGTTCAGCGGGGCCGGAACCCCCACCCGCCGGCCGATCGTCGCCACCGCGCCGTTCAGCGCGTCGATCTCCGTCGGACGGCCCCGCTGGATGTCCTGCCGCATGGAGGAGGAATTGGCCGCCGTCCGCCGGCAGACCTCAGCCACGAACGCGGCGGGATCTTCGAAGGGCAGGGAGATGCCCTGGGCGCGGGCTACTGCCGCCGTCTCCAACGCCACCTCCCGCGCGGCCGCCCACAGATCCGGCCGCTCCAGCAGCGCCCCGTTGGGGACATCGAAAAGGGCGGTGAGGGGGTTGATGGCTGTGTTGGCCACCAGCTTCCCCCAGAGGATCCCCTGGAGATCTTCCCGGAGCTCCACCGGGAACCCCGCGCGCGCCAGCAGGTCGCGGATCGGCTCCACCTGACCGCGCCTCTCTGGCGGGGCGCCCAGCCAGATCGGCCCTTCCCCGCCCCACCGGGCGTGGCCGGGCGCCACGAGGGTGGCCCCCAGCGTGGTAACCCCCTGGAGCGCGCGCGAGGGCCCTACGATCCTCTGAAGCGTCTCGAAGGGCCCCAGCCCGTTCTGAAGGGTGAGCACCACCCCATCCGGCCGCACCACTTCCTGCGCCCACCGGGCCGCTCGCTCCGTCTGATAAGCCTTCACGAGGATGAGGGCAAGGTCACACGGCGGAACCCTCGCGGGGTCCTCTGCGACGGCCACGCGGGCGGTCTCCTCTCCTTCGGGGGTCGTGAGACGCAGGCCGTGCGCCCGTGCGGCCTCCAGGGCCTCCGCCCACGTGCCCAACATCCAGACCTCGGCGACGCGGGCCAGGCGGACCCCGAACAGCGTCCCCATGGCGCCGGTGCCCAGCAGGGCGATCCGCATCATCGCCGTCCCTCCGCCGGCGCGGGGGAAGGAAGCGCCTCGAGCATCGCCTGGAAGGCAGCTAGCTCCTCCGGATCCATGGCGAATACGTGTTCCGGACCGGGGAAGCGGCGGTTTCGCACATCCTCGCAGTAGGCCTGGACCGCGCGCACGATCTCCTCATGGAGACGGGCGTATTGCTTCACAAAGCGCGGCGTGAAGCGGTCGAAGAGGCCGAGGAGATCGTGGAGGACCAGCACCTGGCCGTCGCACCCGGCCCCCGCCCCGATGCCGATGGTGGGGATGCGCAAGCGCTGGGTGATGGCCGTGGCCACCGGCTCCGGGACCATCTCCAGGACGATGGCGAAGCAACCGGCGGCCTCCAGGGCCAGGGCGTCCTCCAGGAGCCGGTGGGCATCGGCGGCCGTGCGTCCCTGGAGGCGATAGCCGCCCAATCGGTGGAGGGATTGGGGGGTGAGGCCGATGTGGCCCATCACCGGGATGCCCGCCCGCACGATGGCCTCGACGGTAGGGGCCATCTCCCGTCCCCCCTCCAGTTTGACGGCGTCCATGCCGGCCTCCTTCAGGAAGCGCCCCGCGTTCCGCACCGCTTC
>JBEPYX010000043.1:0-9159 GCA_041641155.1 Thermoflexus sp. | reverse complement strand
ATAAGGATGATTCGGGATTTGCGTGCTATAATCCAATTCGGAAGGCCAAACCCAGGAGGTTACGGGTGAATTCGGCGCGATTGCGCAACGGGCTGATCTGGCTCCTCATCGCCCTCACGCTCATCGTGTTCCTGGCCATGGGCCGGGGGTCCGGGGGACGGGGGGAGTCGGTCTCCCTCACCGACATCGCCGCTCGCCTGGAGAACGGCGAGGTGAAGAAGGTGGTGGTCAGTGGGGATTACGTCCAGGTGGAGCTCAAGAGCGGGAGGATCCTGACCACCGTCAAGGAGGCGGGCTCGACCTTCCTCGACCAGATGAAAGCCCTGGGGGTACCGGAGGACAAGCTCCGGAGCATCCAGTATGTCCCGGAGCGTCCCAACGAATGGGGGAGCATCCTCATCGCTTTCCTCACTTATGGGTTGCCGGTCCTCTTGGTGGTGGGCCTCTTTTACTTCATCCTGCGCCAGGCTCAAGCCCCGGGCAATCAGGCGTTCAACTTCAGCAAGAGCCGGGCCCGGATGTTCATCGGCGAGCGCCCCACCGTGACCTTCGACGATGTGGCGGGGGTGGACGAGGCCAAGCAGGAGCTCCAGGAGGTGGTGGAGTTCCTAAAGGAGCCGGAGAAGTTCATCGCCCTGGGCGCCCGCATCCCGAAGGGGGTCCTCCTGGTCGGCCCGCCGGGGACGGGCAAGACGCTCCTGGCCAAGGCGGTCTCGGGCGAGGCCGGTGTGCCCTTTTTCTCGATCTCGGGCTCCGAGTTCGTGGAGATGTTCGTGGGCGTGGGGGCCGCCCGGGTGCGGGATCTCTTCGAGCAGGCCAAGCGCCACAGCCCGTGCATCGTCTTCATCGATGAGATCGACGCCGTGGGCCGCTACCGGGGCGCGGGCATCGGCGGCAGCCACGATGAGCGCGAGCAGACCCTGAACCAGATCCTGGTGGAGATGGACGGCTTCGACACGGACACCAACGTGATCGTCATGGCCGCGACCAACCGCCCGGACATCCTGGACCCTGCCCTCCTGCGCCCGGGTCGCTTCGACCGGCGGGTGATCCTGGACCGCCCAGACGTGAAAGGGCGGGAGGCGATCTTCCGGGTCCATCTGCGGGGCAAGCCGCTGGACGACGATGTGGACGTTTCGGTGTTGGCCCGCGCCACACCGGGCTTCGTGGGGGCGGACATCGCCAACGTGGTGAACGAGGCGGCCATCCTGGCCGCCCGCAAGAACAAGAAGAAGATCTCGATGAAGGACTTCGAGGAGGCCATCGAGAAGGTCATCGCCGGCCCGGAGCGTAAGAGCCGGATCATCACCGAGCGGGAGAAGCGGATCATCGCCTACCACGAGGCTGGCCATGCCGTGGTCGCTTACTATCTGCCCAACTGTGACCCCGTCCACAAGGTGACCATCATCCCGCGGGGGATGGCCGGCGGCTACACCCTGGCGCTCCCCGAGGAAGATCGCACCCTCTGGACCCGATCCAAGTTCCTGGACGATATGGCAATGGCGCTAGGGGGCCGCGCGGCGGAGGAGATCGTCTTCGGCGACATCACCACGGGGGCGGCGGAAGATCTGGAGCGGGTCACCGAGCTGGCCCGGGCGATGGTGACCCGATACGGGATGAGCGAGAAGCTGGGCCCGATGGTCTTCGGCAAGAAGGAGGAGCTGATCTTCCTGGGCAAGGAGATCGCCGAGCAGCGGGATTACAGCGATGCTGTCGCCCAGGAGATCGACGCTGAGGTCCGCCGTCTTGTGATGGAGGCCTATGAGCGGGCCAAGCGGATCCTCGTCGAGCACCGGGACAAGCTGGAGGCGGTGGCCCAGAAGCTGATGGAGTTGGAGACCCTGGATGGGGAGACGTTCCGGGCGATCATGGAGGGGCGGACGCCGCCGGAGCCGAAGACGCCGGGGGCCCCCGGCCCGGCCCCCCAGCCGGCCGCGCCCCATCCCAGCGCCCCCGCCCCGGGCCCAGGGCCGGCGCCGGTGCCTGTCCCCGCGTGACCTTTCCGGATCCCAACCGGGGTGGAAGGCGGCGCGATGGTCCCCTTCCACCCCGGTTCGTTTAGGGGTGGATCCGGATCTCCCCGTTGGGCGTTGCGTCCCGTCCTCAACCGCGTGTCCTCCTCTTCCCCCTGTGGAACGAGACGATCGGTGGAACCGATTTGCTCTACGCAGTAGGGTGTCGGATGAAAGCCGCTGTCGGAGTCGCCGATCGGCGTTGTGTTCTCTTCCCTCCTAACCTCCTGACGGGCTGCTTGTATATAATTGGCCCGGCGGCAGCGGATATGGATGATGGAGGGAAATCCACGGTATGGGTAAGGCTCGCTGGAAACCCTCGCCTCTGACCGGTGGCCTGTTGGCGCTCCTTCTGATCGCCTGGGCGTTGCGCGTGACCACCCTCACGCTCCAAAGCATGTGGATTGATGAGGTGATGGCCCTCTACTTCACACAGGGGACCTTCGCTGAAACCCTGCGGACCATTATCCGCCCCCAGGATAACGGCCCCCTCTTCTACCTTCTGTTGTTCGGGTGGCGACGTCTAGCGGGGGATTCGGATTTCGCCGTCCGCTATCTTTCAGCTCTGTTTTCTGCCCTGACCCTTCCCCTGGTCTACCGATTGGCCCGGGCGCTCCTGAACCGGCGCGCGGCGGCCCTGGCGATGGGGCTGACCGCCTTCTCGCCGTTCATGCTCTGGTTCGCCCAAGAGGCGAAGATGTATGCGCTCCATATGATGGTGGCCGTGGCTTCCACCCTCGTGCTCCTGGACGCTTTTCGAAAGGGCAAGGTCTGGCGGTGGGCCGCTTACGGCCTTCTGGTTTCCTCCGTGCTCTACAGCCATTTGTTCGGTGGGTTCCTGGTGGTGGCCCAGGGGGTCATGAGCGTGATCCTGGGCTGGGGGCGATGGAAGCGCTGGTGGGTATACTGTGCGACGATGCTGGCCGTGGGGCTGGCCAATCTTCCTCTCGTGCAAGTGGCCTGGAACGTCATCCGTTTCTACCAGCCGCGGGACACCTGGCGGTATTTCGTCCCTCTGAAAGACATCGCCCGTGACCTCCTCGCCCAATACATGTACCGCCTCTCTTACCTGGAAGCCTCCGGGTGGTTGCTTTTGCTTCCGGCGGCGCTTCTCATGGTCGGCATAGCGGCCCTCGGGCGCCGGAAGGACGCCTGGATCCTGCCAGTCCAGGTCCTCCTGCCCGTGCTCGTTTTCTACCCCATCTCGTACCGTGCCCCCGTCTACTCGGCTAAATACCTTTCCGCCACCGCCCCGGCCGTCATGATCCTGATCGCCTGGGGCGCGGAACGGCTGGCCCGCCTCTGGCGGCCCCTGGGATTGACCGCCGCCGCTCTGGGGCTGCTGATGCTGGGAGGGGTCCGGCGCGACCTGACCGAACCGGTCTTTCAGCGAGGAGACTGGCGCTTCATCGCTCGCTATATCGAGCAGCACGAGGGCCCCAACGACATCGTGGTGATCTCCGCCTTTTACACCAGCCATGCCTTTCAGCGATACTATCGGGGCATCTCCGCCGTGCTTCCCTTTGAGGCCGATCCGTATAACCCGGAGCCCCTCTATCGGGAGCTCTCGGAGCGCTACGATCGGATGTGGCTCATCCTTCACCACGATGAGGCGATGGCTCCCAAAAACCGCTTGCGAGAGGGGGCCGACGCCCTGTTCCCGCGCATCACGGAGCAGTATCCCAACGGGGGGCAGATCACCCTCATCGGTTATCTTCTCCAGCCGTTCCGGTCAGCGCTCCCGGCGACAGCGCACCCGCTGGAGGCCTGCTTCCAGAACGGCCTCTGCCTCGTGGGCTACCAGGTGGATGCCACGACCCTTCCGCCCACGGAACGGCTCTCCCACCCGCCCAGCAACTGGCTCCACGTCACCCTGTATTGGCGACGGGAGGCTGCGTTGGACGACGTCCCCTTCCGTCCTCTGGTCCGGCTCATCGATGGGGCATTCAACGTATGGGGTGGGAATATGGAGCGCTCCCCCGATTTGCTCCACCATTATCCTCCGGATCGCTGGCCGAGCGATCGCCTGGTGGAGGCCCACTATGACCTCAACTTGAATCCCGCCACGCCGGCGGGGGAATATCGCTTGGAGCTCAGCTTGGCGATCGCGGGGGATGAGAACAGACGGATGCCTTTGCGTCAGCCACCCCCCGGACAGCCCTCGGATCGTCTCGTTTTTGAGAATATCCGCATTGTATCCGGACGATGAACCGCCAGCGGGGCCGTCAGATCAAAACCAGCACCCGCCCCCGGTACCGAGCGCGCAGCGCCTGGTTGTGGGCATCCGCCCCCTCCAGGTTCCCCGATCGGAAGAGCGGAGGTCGAACGCCGCGTTCCATAAGGAGGGCAGCGGCCTCGCTCATCACCGCTTGGAGGAGGGCTGCCCCGACGACAGTAGAGGTCGGCCCCACATACAGATCCGGCTCCAGCGAGATGGCGGCATCGCCTGGGGCCCCCTGCGTGTCCAGGATCACATCGGCGATCTCGAACAGGCGCTGGCCGGACGAATGGCGGGAGGGCATGGAACGGCTGAAGGCGACTGCGGTCACCGCGATCACCGGGAGGCCGTGGCGCTTGCCGTGGAGCGCGACCTCGATGGGGGCCGGGTTGCGGCCAGAGTGGGAGATCACGATCAGGATGTCACCGGGCTGGAAGGCGTGGGCCATCAAGACAGCGGAGGCGTATCCTTCCAGGCGCTCCGCCCGCCCGAACAGAGGGTCGAAGATCGGGTTCACGTTCGCGAACCCGCCGGCGCGGCCCACGAGATCCAGCGCCACCAGCTGGGAGTGGCCGCTCCCGAAGACATGGATGATCCGATCCCCCGCCGTCGCCTCGGCGATCAGGCGGGCGGCGGCCGGGATCGTCTCCCGGTTCGCCTCGAACGCTCGCTGGAGCTGCTCCAGGATCACACCGCGATAACGGCTTCCGCTCATCGGACCGCTCCGAGATCCTACGGATGAGATTCGCAAGCCTAGTCATTATAATCGAAGGAAAGCTCGCGGACGGATGCCGGATCGCCGGGATGAATGGTCAGGATGGACGATTCGATATCTCGATCGAGGGAGTGCCGGACATGCTTTCTTATCGTGGGCCGATCCCCGAACCGGTTCGGGGCCAGCTGCGGGCGCTGGCGGGGCCGTGGCTTCCCGAAGCCGATCTGGAGCGCGCATGTCTTCACGTCGGCACCTGGCTCTCCCGTTGGGTCTTGCGGGTGATGCCGGACCCGATCCCGGGCGTGGACCCGGCCGCGGTCACCCTGGGCCGCCACATCTTCATCCACCCGTCCTACTGGCCCCTGGATCGTCCCCCGGGGTTCTCCCTGCTGGCCCACGAGCTGGTCCACGTGCGCCAGTGGCGAGAGCGGGGGTTGCTGGGTTTTCTCTGGGCTTATCTGAGGGACTACTTCGCGAGCCCCCAGCGCTACGGAGGGGTTCGCTTGGAGCGTGAGGCGGTCGAGATCGCCGCGGCCGTGGAGGACCGGTGGCGGGCCCGCGATAATCCTGTATAGAATCTATGCACACATAGAATCTATGCACACCCTGCGAGCGGAGGATACCCTATGCGGCGCGTGCTGATCCTGGGCGGAGGGTTCGGAGGGGTCGCCACGGCCCACGCGCTCCGCCAGCAGCTTCCCCCAGAAGACGAGATCGTGCTCATCGAACGGCGCCCTTATTTCATGCTGGGCTTACGCAAGACGTGGGCGATGGTCGGGCGGGGCACCCTCGAGGAGGGGCGGCGCCCGTTGAAGGCGCTGGAGCGCCACGGCATCCGCGTCCTGCAGGGCGTCATTCAGGCCATTGATCCGGCGGGCCGCGCGGTGGAGGTGGACGGCCAGCGGCTGGAAGGGGACGCAATGGTGGTGGCCCTGGGGGCCGAGCTGGACCCGGACGCCGTCCCGGGGTTCCGGTCGCATGCGATCAACGTGTATGACCCTCAAGAGATCCCTCGGGCAGCGGAGGCGGTGCGCGCCTTCGCGGGCGGGCAGGTGCTCATCGGCATCTTCGGCGCCCCCTACAAGTGTCCCCCTGCCCCGTATGAGATGGCTTTCCTCCTAAAGGAGCTCTTTGAATCCCGCGGCGTCCGGGCGCATCTGTCGGTGTTCACCCCGCAGCCGATGTCCCTCCCGATCCTCGGCGCCGCAGGCTGCTCGGTCCTGGAGGGGCGCCTGGCGGAGCACGGGATTGATTTCCTTCCGAACCACAAGGCCACCGCGGTGGAGGCGGGAGCGGTGATCTTCGGGGAGCGGCGACGGCCCTTCGACCTGCTCCTGGGGATCCCGCCCCACCGCCCCCCTGAGGTGGTGGTCCGCAGCGGCCTCGCCGAGGACGGTGGATGGGTGCGGGTGAACCCCCGAACCCTGGAGACGCGGTTCCCGGGCGTCTACGCCATCGGCGACCTCACCGAGATCCTCCTCCCGAACGGTATGCCCCTGCCCAAGGCCGGCGTCTTCGCCGAGGCGGAGGGGCTGGTGGTCGCGGCGCGCATCGCCGCCGTCTTCGCGGGCCGGGAGCCTGAAGCGACCTTCGAAGGGGAGGGGTTCTGTTATCTGGAGCTGGGGCGGGGCGAGGCGATGCTGGTGCGGGGCCGGTTCTTCCACGAGCCGACGCCGGAGATCGAGCTGGCCGAGCCCTCCCCCCGCTACCTCGAGGAGAAGCGGGCCTTCGAGGCCGAGCGGCTGCGGCGCTGGTTCGGGGAGTGAGGGCGAGCGGGCCTCGCGCGGAGCCAGGGGGATGAACAAGCCCAGCCCTGCCCTGCGGCGGAAAGCGGAGCGGATCGATCGGGCCCTCGAGGCCTACTACGGGATCCCCGCACGCTGGCGGTTGGATCCCCTCTCGGAGCTCATCCTGACCGTCCTCTCGCAGAACACCAGCGATGTCAACAGCTGGCGGGCCTTCGAGCGGCTGCGGGAGCGCTTCCCCACATGGGAGGCGGTGCGGGATGCTCCTCTGGAGGCCGTGCGGGAGGCCATCCGGCCCGCCGGCCTCTCGGCCCAGAAGGCCCCGCGCATCCAGCGGATCCTGCGGCGGATCACGGAGGAGCGCGGCGCGCTCTCCCTGGACTTCCTGGCGGACTGGCCGGTCGAGGAGGCGAAGGCCTGGCTGCGGCGCCTGGATGGGGTGGGGCCGAAGACGGCGGCCATCGTGTTGCTGTTCTCCCTGGGGAAACCTGCCTTCCCCGTGGACACCCATGTGCATCGGGTGGGGACGCGGCTGGGCTTGATCCCCGAGGGGATGTCGGCGGAGAAGGCGCACGACTGGATGGAGCAGCTGATCCCGCCGGCGCGATATCTTCCCTTTCATCTGCTGCTCATCCGTCACGGCCGGGAGATCTGCAAGGCCCAGCAGCCCCGTTGCGATCTCTGCCCGGTGCGGCGCGCGTGCGTTTTCTACCGGAAGCGGCGGATGCGATCGGGATAGAGGCAGCTGTTTACGATCGTTCCGATGGGGGCGGATGCGCCGCGTCCGCCAGGATCTCTAGGTGGGCGAACCCCGCCAGCAGCCGCTTGAGGCCCACCTCCTCAAACATCACCACCACCTCCTCGTCCGAACCGATCCGGCGGCTCTCCAGGACCAGCCCTTCCCCGAACCGCGGGTGCCGGACCCGCGCCCCGGGGCGGAAGCGGGGGCTTGGGGGGGAGGCCAGGGGGGGCTCGCGCACAGCCGCCCGTTTCCGATCCCGGCCGGATCGGGGGGGCATGCCCGTCAACAGTTCCTTCGGGATCTCCCGCAGGAAGCGGGAGGGGGTGCGGATCTCATCGTAGCGGCGGAAGGCGTAGGTCAGCGTGAGCAGGTCTTTCGCCCGGGTCATCCCCACATAGAAGAGCCGCCGCTCTTCCTCCAAGGCCGCGGGCTCGTCCATCGAACGGCTGTGGGGGAGGAGCCCTTCCTCCAGGCCGGTGATGAACACGGCCTGGAACTCCAGCCCCTTGGCGGCGTGGAGCGTTAGCAGGATCGGGGCATCCACATCGTCCCGCATGGTGTCCACATCCGAGACCAAGGCGGCCTCGTTCAGGAACGCCGCCAAGGGATCCTCGAAGGCGCCTGGCCGATAGGGCTCGGCGACCCGCAGCAGCTCCAGCACGTTGTCCCAGCGCCCTCCCCCGATCTCGGGGGCGTCCGCCTCCAGCCCCTCCAGATAATCGGCGTAGCCGATCTCCTCGATGATGCGGCGGAGCAGCTCCGCCACGCCCATGCCTTCCCGCATTGCCCG
The DNA here is from genome assembly GCA_041641155.1 of Thermoflexus sp. Classification (GTDB taxonomy): domain Bacteria; phylum Chloroflexota; class Anaerolineae; order Thermoflexales; family Thermoflexaceae; genus Thermoflexus. The sequence goes on along the minus strand of JBEPYX010000043.1, from coordinate 937 downwards.
CCACGTCCGGATCCGCTCGGCGAAGTCCACCAGGGCATGGCGGATCTTGTGGGGGAGGGAAAGCCCGGTCGCGGCGCTGGTGGCGTATTCGATGGCCGCGAACAGGGACGATGCGCCCTCTGTCCCGCCCAGACGCTGGGCCAGCGCCGTGAGCTTGGAGAGGGTGGCCGGGCCGATCCCTCGCGGGGGCACGTTCAGGACCCGGAGCAGGCTGAGGTCGTCATGGGGGTTCAGGACCAGACGGAGGTAGGCCAAAAGATCCTTGACCTCGCGCCGCTGGTAGAAGCGGACGCCGCCCACCAGCTGGTAGGGGAGCCCCGCCTGGATGAAGGCCTCCTCCAGCGCCCGCGACTGGGCGTTGGTCCGATACATCACCGCGATCTCCCCCGGTCGGACCCCCCCGGATTCGATCAGGTCCTGGATCCGGCGGACCACGAAGTGGGCCTCGTCCCTCTCATCGAACGCCTCGTAGACGGTGATCGGGGCGCCGGGCCCCCGGGCGGCGACCAGGCGCTTTTCGTTATACCGCTCGGTGTTGAAGCGGATCACCGACTGGGCCGCGCGGAGGATCGTCTGGGTGGACCGGTAGTTCTCCTCCAGGACGATGAGGCGGGCGTCCGGGAAGTGCTCCCGGAAGCGGATCACGTTGCGGAAATCGGCTCCCCGCCAGCCGTAGATGCTCTGATCTTCATCCCCCACGCAGAACAGGTTGCGGCTCTGGGAGGCCAGGAGGCGCAACAGGAAGAACTGGGGCGCGTTCGTGTCCTGGAACTCGTCCACCAGGATGTAGCGGTACCGCTCCTGATAGCAGGCCAGGACGTCCGGTTGGGTTTCGAACAGCTCGACCGCGCGCAGGAGGAGGTCGTCGAAGTCCAAGGCATCGGCAGCCCGCAGGCGCTCCTCGTAGCGGCTGTAAACCCGGGCGACGATCTCGTCG
>JBEPYX010000042.1:0-9389 GCA_041641155.1 Thermoflexus sp. | reverse complement strand
ACCCACGCTGGATGGAGGTCCTGGATTTCTACGCCGCCCTCGGCCCGATGTCCGGGATCGTCGAACGGGTCCTCACAGAACCGGACGATGCCTTTCACACCCGGCTGCGGCGCATGGCGCGGTGGATCGCCATCGCCTCCCCCCAGGCCCCCTGGCGGCCGCGGGGGCTGGCCGCCCTGGGCCGGGCGTTCCTGAAGCCGGGCCTGCCGATGGCCCTCCGCATGCAGTTGGCCGAGGCCCTGGTGACGACCGGAGACCCCGGCGTGCCCGTCCTGTTCCGTAAAGCCTTGCGCCACCCGGACCCCGAGATCCGCATCGCGGCGGCCCGCGGCCTGGGGTGGCTGGGACAGGAGAGCGACCTCCCCTTCCTCGAACAGGCGCTGTCTGATCCGGAGCCCGCCGTGCGCCAGGCCGTCGTCGCGGCCCTGGGAGAGCATCGGACCGAGGGAGCGATGCGGCGGCTTGTCCTGCTTCTCCTCGAGGCCGAGGAATCCATACGCCGGCTGGCCGCTGAAGCCCTGCGGACCTACCCGGAAGGCGCGCAGTTGCTTCAGGAGGCGACGGAAGAAGCGGATTGGCGGGTCCGCCGAGCGGCGGCGTTCGCCCTCGCCCGGATCCCGGAGGAATGGGCGAAGGCCCGCCTGGAGACCATGGCCCGGGAGGATCCGGCGTGGCTGGTGCGATCGGCCGCCCAGGATGCGCTGGCCCTATGGGAGCAGAACCGCCATCCCCCGCTTCCGGACCTCCGCCCGGTGGTCCTGGAACAGCAGGGCTGGCTCATCGAATGGGCGGTTCAGGAGGGGGAGGCCGTAGGAGAACGATCTTCTGCCCTCCAGAGCCTCCACCGGGCCCTGGAGCGTGGAGGCGAAGGGGTGCGCCGGGCGGCGATCCTAACCCTCGCCCGCGTGGGGGATCCAGAGGCCATCGCCCCCCTGCGGGTTCTCGCGTTTGACCCCCAGGTGGACCCGCTCACCCGGGATCTCGCCTTCCGGGCCCTGGAGGCGATCGCCCGCCGCACCGGAGCCCGCGTAGGGTGAGCCCACGGGCGGACCCTTCGCCCGGTCACGGCCATAGCCCATGGGCTTGCGCCCAGCGCGCCCATTCGCCCTCCACTTCCTGTGGGAAAGTCACCACGAGCTCCCCTGTGAATTCAGCCCGCCGCAAGGTCGGGCTGCCTTCTCGATCCCACCACGCCATGGCGTCCGGCTCGCAGCGGAACAGCACCGCGGACGTATAGGGCGCGAAGGCTGCCCATAGCGCGGGGAAATCTCCCGGGGGCACCTCCTCCAGATCCAGGGCGATCCATGGCCGCGCCGTCCCCTGAAACCTCCGGGGCAGCTCCGGGAGCAGGGGGCTCGATGCAGACAGCCGGATCCACAGCCTCAGGCGGAGGCCAGCGAGGGCCGGGAGCAGATCGCGCATGAAGGCGATCGAGGCCTCCACTTCCCAGCGATCCATCCCTTCCAGGAGCAGCCCCGGGGCCCCTAGGAAGGCGGCGGCTGCTGCCGCCGTCAACGCATACCGGCGAACGGAGGAGACATCCCCCGAACCCGGCGGGCATGGGGCGATGGCCCAGCCAGCGAGACGCACCTCCGCCCGCAGGCGCTCGAGGCGCAGCGCGTGCAAGCGCCGGCGGCTGTAGTCCAGAGCTTCCGCCCACTGCGAGACCCCGCGCCAGCCCTCCACGACTTGCCTCTCCGACGGCCATGGCCAGTGCCTTCGGGTCGGGCGCAGATGCTCATCGCGCAGCAACAGGCGGGGGATCCCCACCCGCCGCGCTCGCTCGAAGATCGCCTCGAGGGAAACGCCCGGGAACGACCGATCCGAGAGCGCCAGACGCCACATGGGTCCCTCTCAACCGAAGTTCCTGGAATCCAGATCATGGCGAGCGGCCGCTCGCCCCCTTCCCCGTTCGTATTTTTTCACAGGAACCCTGCGGAAGGGGAGAATATCGGCGGGGAACAGCGATCCGCGCTCCCCCACCTCATCTTTGGATTGGAGGCGCAAATGGCCCACTGGTTTCTGGCCATCGAGGGCGTCATTGGCGCCGGCAAGACCACTCTGGCACGCAGGCTGGCCTCCGCGCTGGGCGCCCGCCCGGTTCTGGAGCAATTCGAGGAGAACCCCTTCCTGCCCCATTTCTATCGGGATCGCGCCCGCTACGCGTTCCCCACCCAGATCTTCTTCCTGTTGAGCCGGTATCGGCAACACCAGGAACTGGCCGCCTGGCTGGACCATACGCCGGTGGTCAGCGACTACATGTTCGCGAAGGACCGCCTCTTCGCCCATTTGAACCTCGAGGGGGATGAGCTGGCCCTTTACGAGCAGCTGCACCGGGCGCTGGCGGAGAAAGCCCCGCAGCCCAACCTGGTCCTCTACTTGCGGGCGGATACCGACACCCTGATGGCCCGGATCGTCATGCGAGATCGCCCTTATGAACGCGGGATGGACCGGGCCTATATCGAGCGCCTCCGCCTCGCCTACGAGGCCTTCTTCGCCGCCTACGAGGGGCCCCTCCTGATCGTGGATGCCACCCGCAATTTCATCCAGGACGAAGAGGTGTTCCAGGAGATCCTCCGGCAGGTGCGCGGAGCGTTAGGCCTGGGCCCCGCCCAGCAACCGCTTCCCGTTTTCACCCGCGCTCCCCTCCCCCCGACGTCCGCCGACGAAGCCCTCCTCCGGGCCTTCGCCGAACTCTCCCGGGCGATCGGCTCCCTCCGCGAAGCCCTCTTCGCCCAGCCCCGAGATCCTCAACAGGTGGCCGTGGCCCTCCAGCGCTGCCATCGGCAGCTCGCCGCCCTCGCCCAGGCCGCTGGGGTGCCGGAAAGCTCCCCAACGGGGATGAACGCCGACAACCCCCACCCGACGGCGCCGCCCGCGGAACACCGCCCGACTGACTTGGACCCCGGCCCCCGGCGGACCCACTGAGATTCCGGAATTCGCCCGGTTTTCTCGGAAGGTGTAAAATAAGGTTAGAAAAGGGTCGGACCGTGGGGAATGGTTAGAGACGGCTGGAAAGGGTGGTGAGCGCTCTATGGTTCTGCGGATCACTGAGCGTGCGCAGCGCGCGCTGGATGAGCTGCATCCCAAGCATCGGGAACAGGTGAGGCGGCGGATCCGCCAGCTGGCGGCGGCCCAGCGCCCGCCGCTAACGAAGATCCGCCATGATCGGGGGGAGTTGCTGTCGTATCGGGCTGGGGAGTATCGGATTTATTTGACCTGGGACGAGCAAACGCTCCAGATCGAAGACATCCGCAAGCGCAACGATGCCTACCGTTGAGGAAAGCGGAGTTCGGTCTCGCTCGGACAGAGGGCCCCCTGCTGGCGCGTCCTCCCTTGGCCGATCGGTCAGGCCGGGTGAAGGGGGTGGGAAGGTCTGTTCCGCGCGGCCCCGCGCCCCCATCGGAAAGACCCTCCGGAAGGAGGTGATTCTTTTTGCCTCGCTCAACGGATTCGATCCGCATCGTGCAGGAGCCCCTCTCCGGCTCCGCTGATTTGATCGACCTCTATCTGCGCGCTTATCAGCCCCTGGGGGATTACTATTACCGCCACCGGGCCGAAGTGAAAGCCTATTTGAAATGGCTCCGCCATCGGGATCGGCAGGGATCCTTCATCGCGTATGATGGGGACCGGCCGGTGGGATTCATCGCGACCGACCCGCGGTGGGACCATGGGGTGGGTGCGATCCACGAGCTGGTGGTGGACCCGGAGCATCAAGGGCGCGGCCTGGGGCGGGCGCTGCTGCGGCGCGGGATGGCGTATCTGCGCGCCCAGGGCTGTCGGCAGTGCGAGCTCTGGGTAGGGGAACACAACGAACGGGCCCGCCGGCTCTACCGGTCCTTGGGATTTCAGGAGAACGGGCGCTGGGGCAAGTGGATCCGGATGGTGCGCTCGCTGGAGGATCTGCCGGCGGACACGAGCCCGGAGGCCGCGCCCGCCCATTCGGTCCCCTCCACCTCGACCCTCCCGGAGGATCGCGGATTCCCTATGGGATGATGGAAAATAGAGGAAGAAGGCGGGGCGCCGCGGAATGCGCGGGGTCTCCGCCGGCCTACATTCGAGAGATCCCCGGGGAGGGAGCAGATGCCCAGCGCGGAAGTCCTGGCCACCGGCACCGAATTGCTCAGCGGGGACGTCGTGGACACCAACTCCGCCCGCATCGCCCGCGCCCTTCAACCGCTCTCAATCCCGCTGGTCCAGATCACCGTGGTGGGGGATGATCGGCCCCGGATGGTGGCCGCCATCCGGGGCGCGCTGGCCCGGAGCGATATCCTTTTTATCAGCGGGGGGCTGGGCCCCACCGCGGACGATGTGACCCGCGAGGCGGTGGCGGAGGCCTTGGAGCGGCCGCTGGTCTTCGATCCCGAACTCTTCGAGGCGATCCGCGCGCGCTTCCAGGCCTTCGGGATCCCCATGCCCGAGAACAACCGTCGCCAGGCGTTCCGCCCGCAAGGCGCCCAGCCGATCCCCAACCCCGTCGGCACTGCCCCCGGGTTCCAGATCGAGGAAGGAGGCCGGGTCCTGATCGCCCTTCCCGGTGTCCCTCGAGAGCTGGAGCGGATGCTCGAGGCGTTCGTGATCCCCTACCTTCGAAGTCGATTCCCGCCGGCCGAGGCCATGGTCTGGCGGGTGGTGCGCACCATCGGGCTGGGCGAGAGCGTTGTGGATGAGCAACTGCGCGACCTCCTCGAGGGGGAGAACCCTCAGATCGGCCTGAACGCCCATCCGGGCATGGTGGACATCCGGATCCGCGCCCGTGGGGCCACCCCTGAGGAGGCCGCCGCCCGGGCGGAGGCCGTCGCGGGGATCATCCGGGAGCGCCTCCGCTGGGCGGTCTACGGTGAAGGGACGCGCACGCCGGAGGAGGCGGTGATCGCCGCGCTTCGGGCGCGCGGGGCCACCCTGGCGACCCTGGAGCGGGGCACCTTGGGGCTGCTGGCCGGGCGCCTGGCCGTCGCCGATCCGGAGAGCCACGTCTTCCGGATCGGGGAGGTGCGCGCCCGGCTGGCGGCCGCACCGGAGCACGCTGCGGAGGCCATCCGCCGACAGGCCGGGACGACGGTGGGGCTGTCCGCTGAGGTCCTCCCGAGCGGGGAAGGCTTTCAGATCACCATCGCCCTGGCCACCCCGGATGGGGTTCGGAACCTCCAGCGGGGCCACCGGGGGCCTTTGCCCCACGCCGCCGAATGGGCAGCGAACGCCAGCCTGGGTCTGCTCTGGCGCTGGCTGCAGGAGGCCCCATGACCGCCCCCTTCAAGCCCACCCTGCCCCCAGTCCGCCTGCCGGTCTTCGAGGGTCCGCTCGATCTCCTGCTCTACCTGATCGAGCGGAACGACCTGGACATCACCCAGATCTCCCTGGCCCAGGTCACCGCGCAGTATCTAGAATATGTGACCACCCTCCAGGCTCTCACCTTGGATCAGCTGGCGGAATACCTGGTGGTCGCCGCCAAATTGCTTTACATCAAGTCCACCCTGTTGCTGCCCCGCCCGCCGGAGCCTGAGGGGCCGGAGGAGGACGTCGGGGAGGCGCTGGTGGAGCAACTGAAGGCTTACCGCCTCTTCCGCGACCTGGCCCAGCAGCTGGCCAGACGGGAGGGGTTCACGGCCTACGGGCGGTCCGCCCCACCCCCACGCCTCGAGGCCCCCGGAACGGGGCTGGAGGGGGTGACCTTGGAGGACCTCCTCCGCCTGGCCCGCCGCGCCCTGCTCCTCTATCCGTCGCCCTCAGCGGATCGCTTCCTCACCCCCTATCGCCTCACGATCCACGAGGCAAGCGAGCGGATCCTGGAGACCGTGCGCCGGGAAGGGCGGGTTGCCTTCCGCCGGCTGCTCCGAATGGCGGAGACCCGCTCAGATCTCATCGCCCTCTTCCTGGGTCTCCTCGAGCTCCTCAAGCAACGACAGGTAGTCGCCTACCAGGCCCGGCTGTTCGATGAGATCTACCTCGAGCCCTATCCCCCGGCTCATACCGGTTGAGCCGATCCCGCCGCCGGCTGGGGAAACTTGGCGGAGCCTGTCCCTATGCGTTCCGGCACGCCGGGCACAACCCCACCACCGTCGCCTCGATGCGACGCACCGGATAGCCCCACGCCTGCTCCAGCGAACGCCGGAGCGGCTTCAGAAACTCCTCCCCCAAATGCTCGATCCGTCCGCAGCGCTCGCAGAGGAAGTGCCCGTGATCCGGCTGCGTTCGCCATCCATACACCCGACGACCGCCCCCCAGATCATGCGGTTCCAGCAGGCCCAGACGGGTGAACAGCCGCAGGGCCCGATACACCGTGGAGAGATCCACCCCGGGGGAGCGCTCCTTCAGGGCCGCGTGGATCTCCTCGGCCGTCAGATGCCGATCCGCCATCCGGAGGACTTCCAACACCATCAGCCGTTGTGGGGTCGCCCGATAGCCGTGCTCCCGCAGCAGGCGGCGGGTTTGGACGCAGTGCGGCATGGCGTGTTCCTCGCCTTCGGTGAGGTTGTGTTATGGAGGCTCCAATCCGTGGGCCTCGAGCAACGCCTCATCCCTCAGGATCACCTCGGTGGGTCCATCTGCCACCACCTGGCCCTCATCCATGACGATGACCCGCGGGAACAGCTCGGCGACCAAGCGCATGTCGTGGGTGGCCACCAGCATCGTGCGGGGGAGGTCCCGCAACAGCCGGATCAGCTCGCGGCGGCCCCGAGGGTCGAGGCCGGCGGTCGGCTCGTCGAGGAGCATCAGCTCTGGCCGCAGGGCCAACACGGTGGCGATGGCGACCCGCTTCTTCTCCCCTACGCTCAGATGGTGGGAGATCCGTGAGGCAGCCCACGCCATCCCCACCGCCCGCAGGGCCTCGTCCACCCGCTCCCGCACCACCGGCTCCGGCAGCCCTTGGTAGATCGGGCCGAAGGCGACATCGTCGAACACGGTCGGCGAGAACAGCTGGTCGTCCGGGTCCTGGAAGACGAGGCCCGCCCTCATCCGAAGGCGGCGCAGATCTCCGTTCCCGATCTCCTCTCCCTCCACCCGCAGGATCCCGGCCGTCGGCCGAAGCAACCCCGCCAGCACCAGCAGCAGGGTGGACTTCCCCGCGCCGTTCGGCCCGACCAGGGCGACCTTCTCCCCCCGGAAGATCCGCAGCGAGACCCCCCGAAGGGCCACATGCCCGTCTGGGTACATGTAGGCCAGATCCTGCGCCTCGATCAGCGGCGTCCTGTACATCACTTCCCCCACCGGAAGGGCCATCGGTCACCTTAGAACGCCCATCCCAAAATGAGCACCCCAATCAGGAACAGCCATCCCCCTGCCAGCAGGATGCGCTCCCCGCGGGGCAGCGGAGGGAGCGAGCCCACTCGCGCCTCCCCATCGTAACCTCGCGCAACCATCGCCATGTAGATCCGCTCCCCCCGTTCCAGGGTACGCAGGAACAGAGTCCCCACCATCCGGCCGGTTACCTGCGCCCGCCAGGCCAGGGTTCCCCCCACCCGCTGGCTCGGCGCCTCCGGCGGCACGCTGCGGGCTTCCCGGGCCTGCAGCATCCGCCTCGCCTCGTCCACCAAGAGGAACAGATAGCGCCACATCAGCCCGAAGGTCATTACCAGAAAGCGCGGGACCCCCAAGGCCCGCATGGCGGCCAGAAGATCCGGAAACGCCGTCGTCCCCACCAGCACGAGGGCGATCTGAAGGGAGAGCCACGATTTCAGGAGCACGCTGACGAAGCGGACCACCCCCTCGGCCCGCACCGAGATCCACCAAGGGCCCAGGGGGAAGGTCCACCAGGCCGGCCCGGGGGCGGTGAAGATCACGGGCAGGGCGGCCAGGACGAAGGGCAACGCCAGGACTGAGCGCCGGAGCACCCTCCGGACCCCTAACCCCGACACATGCGCGACCCCCCACGCTGTCCCACCCAGCAGCCCGTAGGCCAGCCAAGCCCCCGGAGGCAAGAGGGTGGCGATCGCGATGAACCCCAGGGCCAGCGCCAGCTTCACCCGTGGATCCAAGCGGTGGATCGGGCTCTCCAGCGGCTGATACGGATCGTGGAAGTGAAAGTGGGTCCCGCTCATCGTCGCCCTGGGTTGCCTAGCTTGAGCCGCCCTCCCGACGCCGCCTCATCGTGAAGGCGACGACCAGGCCGAAGGCCAGCAGCGCGCCCAGCATCCCAGCCAGGATGGTCGCCAGGGCCTGGTTCGGGAGGCCTGGGATGACGTAATCCGACAGGGGAGCGTTCCAGAGCGAGCGCTCGGCCTGAATCAAGCCCAGATCCCGGGCGACCCGCTCCAACCCGTCCGGATCCGAGGAGGCCAGCGGCGCGAGGAGCGTCAGGCCCAGCGTGAGGGCCAGCCCGGCGATCCAGAGGGGAACCCGGCCGGCGACCGGCCGCTCCGCGAGCAGCCCCCGGCGGACAGCGGCGAGGAAGGCCACCGCGCTCATCGTGATCAGCCCTTCCACGATGCCGATCAGGGCGTGGATCCCCCCCATCGCCGGCAGAGCCACGCTGGCCGGGGTCAGTCCGGAAAGGGAAAGCTCCAGCGCCGTGGCCAGGGCCCCCATCACCACGGCCGCCCACCCGGACGCGAATGCCGCGGCGTAGCGTGCCCCCGGCCGATCCCCCAACAGCCCGCGGAAGGTCTGCTGCACGGCGTAGGCCACCAATGCGCCGAGGATTCCCATGTTGAAGATGTTCGCCCCCAGCGCGATCAACCCGCCATCCTGGAAGATCAGGGCCTGGATCGAGAGCACACAGGTCATGATCAGGATCGCCACCCACGGCCCGAAGAGCATGGTGGCCAGGGCGGTCCCGAGCAAGTGGCCGGAAGTCCCCCCAGCGATCGGGAAGTTCAGCATCTGGGCGGCGAAGATACCTGCCGCCACCACTCCGATCACCGGCGCCTCCGACTCCGTCAGCTCCCGACTGGCCCGCCGCAGCGCATATCCGCCCATCCCCGCGCTAACCCCCCAGAGAGGCAAGGCAACCGTCGGCGAAAGAAAACCGTCTGGGATGTGCATAGCAACCCTCCGTCCCGCCGGCTTTATTCATCTGCAACTTTATTGCAGTTGCAAATCAGTTGCAACAAAGAGATGCTGCAGGCTCCATCGGGGAAATGGCCCAGGGGTTGCGAACGAGGGGCCGCTGGAGGCCATCGGAGGGGTCCCTTCACCCTTACGCCTCGCGCTCTATGATCTCCCAGGCGATCCCGGCCTCCGCGAGCCGCTGCGTTAGGCGGCGCCGCGCCTCCTCCACCTGCTCCCGCGCTGCCTCCGGCGTGGAGGCAGCCGCCGAGAGGTAAATCTGGAGGCGGATCCCCGGGCCGAAAGCCCGGGCCCGCGACTTGATGTAAACGCCCCGCTGCTCCCGGCCGACTTCTTCGAGCAAGGGGGCCAACCGGGATTCATCCCCGCAATCCACCAGCAGC
>JBEPYX010000041.1:0-9470 GCA_041641155.1 Thermoflexus sp. | reverse complement strand
CACGAGGTAGCGGTCGTAGAGGGTCGCCAGCCCGGCGTAGGGGAGCAGGGCGTCCCGGCGTGGATCCAGGGCCCGGGCCAGCCGCTCCAGGTCGAAGCGGAGCAGCTCCGGGCTCAGGACCCCGCGAGCGATGCCGTCGCGGATGTAGCGGGGGAACCAGTGGGCGTAATCCGGGTCTTCGGATCCGGTGGCCTCGAGCAGGATGCGCCGCCGCAGCAGGGCCGCCGCGGCCCGCTCCCAGACCGGATCCTCCCCGATGCGGGGGACCACCAACAGGATCAGCCCGTCCAGGGCCTGGAGCGGATCCAGGCGGTCCAGCATCCCCTCGTGGGCTTCAGCGAGGGCCTGGGCCTGCAGGGGCCCGGGGAGGCCGGAGGCTTGCAACCAGCGTTTCAGGGCCTCCGCGCCATGGGCGCTCGTCCGCACGATCATGGCTTCCTCCGGGTGAGGGATCGGATCGCGCGGGAAACGGCCGGTAGGGCCCCCGCCAGGGCGCCCACACGGTGGAGGTTCACGCGCCATCGCCCTCCCGCGAGGCGATGGGCCGATCGGGGGGGATGGGCCGGTCTTCGGGCTTCCGGATCCGCCTACTCGCCGCGCCTTCCCAGGAGGCGTCCCTCCCAGTGGCGTGTCGTGCGGCCGTTCGGGGAGGCCGCACCGAGCGGCTTTCGTCCCCGGTTACCGCTGCGGGGCAGCGCCGGTTTCTCACCGGACTTCCCGTCACCCATCCGCCGTTCCATCCGGCCTTACTCGCAATTATATGCGAGGCAGGCGCACCGTCAAGACCCTCGCTCCGGGCCCGGCACCTCATCGGGCGCTGGAGCGTCCATCCCGTCGGCCGCGTTCATTCGGGGCGGGCCAGCGGGAGGACCACGGTGACCTCGGTCCCTCGGGGGGGATGGGGGCGCACCTGGAGCCTTCCCCCGTGGGCCTCGACCACGGCCCGCGCCACCGCCAGCCCGATCCCCATACCCCGGAACCGCCGGGTGGTCCCGCCCTCCACTTGGTAAAAGGGCTCCCCGATGTGGGCGAGGTGTTCGGGCGGGATCCCGATCCCTTCATCCCGGATGCGGAGCACCACCTGACTCCCTTCGGTCGTGAGGACGACCTGGATCTTCCCGCCCTCGGGGGAGAACTTGACGGCGTTGTCCAGGATCTCCCCGATCGCCTGCACCAGGCCCTGGGGGTCCCCCAACAGCCAGACCCCTTGGGGGGGGAGGTGGGCCTCCAGGATATGGCGTTGGGGATCCAGCCGGGCCCGCCATCGGCGCAGGATCTCCTCGACCAAGCCTTTCAGGTCGATGGGGGTCCGAGCGATCCCTCCCGTGCGGGTGGTCTGGAGCGTGAGCAGCAGTTCCACGTAACGATGCAGCTCCTTCAGGCGCTCCCGGCTGACCGTGATGGCCTCCTGCTGTTCGGGGTTCAGGGGCCCCAGGGCGCCGTCGGCCAGCAGCTCCATGTAGCCCATGGCCACCGCAAGGGGGGTGCGCAGCTCGTGGGAGACGTTCTGGATCATCTCCTCCCGCAACCGCAGCGTCTCGCTCAGGGCCCGGTTGAGGGCCGCCAGCTCCTGCGCCTGCCGTTGCGTCCGCTCCAGCAGCTGGGCCCTGTGGAGGCCAGCCGCCAGCAGGTCCGCCAGGGCCTCCAGCAGGCCCCGGGTTTCCGCATCGAAGGATCGCCGGCGCCGCCAGAGGATGTTCAGCACGCCCAGGGTCTCCGCTCCATAGCGCAGAGGCAACGCGACGTGGCTCTGGAATCCCTCCTGAAGGATCATCCGCCGGGTGGCGGGCGGATACGGATAATGGGCGCAGTCCTCCACCCACAGCGGGATCGCTGTCGCGGCCACGCGGCCGGTGATCGTCTCCGCATCCCTCCCTCGGACGAGACGGGAGAGGGGGGAGAAACCGCGGCACGCCAGCAACCGCAAAGCTTCCGGCTGCTCGGGGTCCACCCCATGGATGCTGACGCCATCGGCGGGGAGGTGTTCGAGGATCTCCTGGGCGGCCTGATCCACGAGAGCGGGGAGGCTCTGCAGGCGTGCGAGGGCCTGGGCCGTTCGATAGAGGACGTGCAGCCGGGTGGCCTGGGCCTGTGCGGTCTCCAGCAACCGCAGCCGCTCCGCCAGCGCCCCCAGCTCCCAGCCCACCGTCTGCATGAGGGCCACTTCCTCCGGCTGCCAGACCCGAGGCGCCGGGGCGGCCACGCTCAGGCCCCCGATCCGTTTCCCGGCGTGCAGCAGGGGCACAGTCAAGGAAGACCGGATCTGGAATTGCGCCATCAGCGCCTGCATGGGCCGCAAAGGGTGGTCCTCGGGCAGTGCCGCCCAATCGGCGACGGCAAGGACCTCATGGATCTCCAGCCCGGCCTCGCGCGCGGCCCGGGCGCTCTGTGGCCCGAACGCCTCCGGCAGCCCCTGGAGCACCGCATGGCCTTCGAGCCAGATGCCCCCCATGGGGACCTGGAGGACCGCGCGCAGCTGGGACAGGGCTCCTTCCAGCAGGCACTTCACATCGCGCGCCTCCGTGGCCGCCTTCAGGATCGCGTGCAGGGCCTCCAGGTGGGCCGCCCGGCGGCGCGCTTCCTCGAGCAGGCGGGCCCGTTCGACCGCCCCTGCCACCTGGGTGGCGACCATCTCCGCCAGCTGGAGCTCGTCCTCGGTGAAGACCCGGGGCTCATGCACGCTGTCGATCCCCAGGGTGCCGATCAACCGATCGCCTACAAACATGGGGACGATCAGCAGGGAACGGATCCCGATCGCCTGCAGCACCGGCCTCACCGGCCCCAGGATCGGATCCCCGGCCACATCGGTAATGGCCAGCGGGCGGCGCTCCCGCAGGATCCATGCCATAGACGGGTTGCCCGGGATGGAGATCGTGACCCCCAACCCGGAGGGGGTTCCGATCGGGTTATATTCGGCCACCACCCGCAGGTGGTCGCCGGACTCGGCCATCAGGGCGATGGCCCCGCGGTCTCCGCAGAGCAAGGTCACGGCCTCCTGGGTGATGCGGCGCAGGAGGTCTTCCAGGGGGAGGGGCTCATTCGCCAGCCGGGCGATCCGGTTCAAGATCCCCAGGCGATCGATCATCCGGAGCAGGGCGTCTATCGTCCATTCGGGGCGGTTCGGCATCGTTCGCCCTCCGCGCAGGTGATCGGGTCGCTTTTCCCCCGCTGGGTGTGAACTCGAGGGGGTTGTCCAGCAGGTTCTCCGGTACCCGTTGCGGAAGCACGCGATCGTCCCCCACCCTCGGCAGATCCGCCGCCAGGGCGCAGCGAAGGGGGATCTCCATGCCGGACCCCGGAGGACAGCTTCCAGGGTGAGCAGCGCCATGCCGAGGGCGAGCGCCCGCGATCCATCCGGGCCGATCCAGCCCAGGGCGGTGGCGAACAGGAAGGAGCGTCCCCTTGGGGAAGGCAAAGCGAAAGCCCGTGGCCGCGTCCGGGGCCATCTTTTCGAGCATCTGTGGCTGCAAGCGAAGGTCCATTCCCCCAGCGCGCGGAGAAGGGGGCCAGCCAGCGGGCTGGACGCAGCGACCCGCTCGGCCGCCAGGCGAGCGCCGCCATCCCTCCCCACCTCCCAGCGGTTCCGAACAGAAGCCCTTCCATACGCTCCGCTTGGATCCGAGGGGTCGAGGTTTTAATATCTTAACCTCTTTGTTAATACCGATGAATTCGGCGGTTGGGTTCCGGAGGCTGCGCTCTGGCGATCGCCGATGGAGCGGGCGCTGGGGGGTCGGGCTCGGGTCACGGCCTGATGGAACCGCATGGGGCCGTCCTCCGGCGGAAGCGCTGGGGGGATGAGTTCCCCGGGACTTCCGGTTCGGCTTTCAGCGTCGGGATGGATAGGCCGATTGTGGGAGGGGAACCGGCCGCCCTGTGATCGACTGCGCGGCGGTGATGAGGCCCTTGCTCCTTTCGGCAGCATGCGGGGCTGTCTTCGGTGGGATGGGGAGGCGGCTCAACCGGGCGATGGCCCTGGGGTTGCTGGGCTGGCTGGGGTTTTACATCGGTCTGGGCGGAGCGATGGGGGCCCATCGGGTGGGGCTTCGGGATATGATGGATTCCGAAAAGTAGGTGCCCGCGGGGCCAGCCGATCCCTGGGGATCCTCGATATCTTCTCGCCGCGGGAGACCCGGGATCTCCACCTCTGCATCGAGTGGGCTGCAGCCCAGCTCTGGAGCAACAGTCGGGCGGGCCTGATCGGCATCTCTTATACTATTACTATACTATGCGATCACCGCCTGGGGGTTCGCCGATCCCAACACTGGCGAGCTGACAGCTGGCCCTGAGACACTCCCTGACCATGAGCTGGCGCTGAACCGGGTGGATCCGTTCCAGCAGGCTCGCATGCGGGAGCTGGACGGCGAGGGGTAGAGGTAGAGGTAAAGGTGAGATCCGGCCGATATCCATCGTGACCCCGCCCAGCTATATCCTGGCCCTGACCATCCAAGGAAGGGACCTCGAGCGGGAAGAGGCCGCTGATGCGCCAAGTGACGATCCTCGATCGGTCGGAGATGCGGGTTGCTCTGCGCTGGCGGCTCGGGATGGACCTGGCCCCGGTGATCCTGGTGGATGCCCATCCGGACCATCTGGACCCTGAGGTGGCGATCCAGCTGGTGGCCTCGGAGGAGGCTCGACGGGTCCGGGAGATCCTGGCGCGCTTGGTGCGCGGGGCACGGGAGCTAGGGGTGATAGTGGTGCACGTGGTGATGACCTATCGCCGGATCCTCTATCCGGGCGCCGAGAGCATGAGCGATCCCTTCTGGCGCGCGAGGGAGGCAGCGCGCCAGAGCCTCACCCCAGGCCAGCCCAACACCATCTTCGGGCACAATCTGGAGGACTCCCCCAGACCGAAATCCTCCCCGAGCTAGGCCGGAGCCTACGAATTACGTGATCCGAAGCAAGAAGCGGCAGCATGGTTTGGGGGGATCGCCATCACGGCTCCGATCATCCGGGGAACTTCTGGGCCCGGCGGCCCCATCCCGCTCTCCGCCACCACCGCACCTCCCTCGAGGGGCTGATACCGGTGCGGCTCGGGAACCTTCCCGGGCGGGAGCTTCACCAGGCAGCCAGGGTATCATGGGGCCACCGTGATCGCGGAGGACCTGGGATGTCCGCGCGGGTCGCATCCCCGTCGGGCGGAGGAGGTCCTCGCGGAGCTGGAGCGTGAGGGAGGGACTGCGCGATGACGACGATCGGGGTGGCCTGCGTGCAGTTGGAGGCGTTGGGCCTGGAGCGCGCCGAAGAGGCCCTGGAGCGGGCGCTGGACTGGGTGGAGGAAGCGGGCCGGTATCGACCGGACGTGATCCTGCTGCCGGAATGCACTTACCCGGCCTATTACCTACATTCGCTCGAAGCTTACCATCGGTCCGAGCCGCGCCCGCTGGAGGAGGTGCTCCGACGGTTTGGCGAGAAAGCCCGCCGGCATCGTGCCTACGTGGCGGTGGGCCTGGCCCGGCCGGCTCCCTCCGGGCGGTTGCGTAACTCCATCGCCTTGCTCAGCCCGGAGGGGGAGGTCCTGGGGCTCTATGACAAGATCTTCCTGTGGCACTTCGATCGGGAGTGGTTCGAGCCGGGATCGGACCTGCCGGTCTTTGATCTCCCCTTCGGTTGTGTAGGCCTGATGATCTGCGCCGATGGGCGGATGCCCGAGATCCCGCGGGCCCTCGCCCGCCGAGGGGCCCGGCTGCTTTTAGACGCCACGGCCCTGGTGACCTCCATGGGGGCTCCGGAGGCCCGCATCAACCCCCAGTTGGTCTACATGCTCCCAGCCCGCGCGATGGAGAACGGGGTGTGGATTGCCGTGGCGAACAAGGTCGGGATGGAGGCCGAAAGCATCCTCTACTGCGGCCGCAGTGGGGTCCTTGCCCCCGATGGGCAATACCGAGCGATGGGGAGCCCGGATCGCGAGGAAATCGTGCTGGCGGAAGTGGACCTCCAGGCGGCCCCCGGCCCTCGGGTCCAGCCCCCGACGGCCGATCCTCTCCTGACGGCCCCGACGGAGACCCTGCCGGTGACGGCCCAGCTGCAGGCGCCCATGCACCCTCAGGCCGCCTACCTGCGTTTGGGGCTGATCCAGCTGAACCCTTACTCCGCCACCCCGGAAGGCGTTCGGCGGATCGCGGCGCTGGGGGATGTCCTGGTCCGCCAGGGTGCTTCCCTCCTGGTGGCCTCCGGGATCGTCGCGGGTTCCGCGGACTCGGCCCTGGAGCCCTTGCGGGCGCTCACCGCCCGGTGGGGGTGCGGGTTGGCGGTCCCGCTCCTCGAGGGCGAAGGGACGGACCCTTCCCGGATCGCCGTTTATCTCCTGGACCGCGGGCAGCGGATCGGCGTCCATCGGGGAGGCGGGGCGGAGGCGCCCACGGTTTACCCACTGGCGGGCGCAACGATCGGGGTGCTTCTGGGATCCGAGGGGTGGGCGCCGGAGATCGCCCGCGGCGAGATGCTGCGGGGGGCTGAGCTCTTGATCTGGTGGGTTCCGGCTTCAGCGCCTGCCATCCATACCGTGGCCCGCACACGGGCCGATGAGAACCGAGTGTTCGTGGCCCTGGCGGCCCCGCCCGGGGAGGGCGAGGGGCCAGCGTCAGCCGTCTTCGATCCCCTGGGGAACCCCCTGGCCACCGGGGTGCCTGGCGCGGAGCATGGGATCTTGGTTTCTCTCTTCCGGCCGCTGGCCCGCCACAAAGAGATGGCCCCTGGATCCCATGGGGTGTTCAGCCGGAACCCTGCTGCGTTCCGGGCCGGCGGCCTCGGGGCCTCAGGGAAATTGTCCCAAGGGGCGGCAAAGCCCATCGCTTCGTGAATATCCTGCGGCCTCCATTCAGGCCATTCAGCATCGAAGCCAGCGGATCACCCGCGGTGGGTTCGCCATGGGCTTTCCCGTCGATTGAGAGGCGCGTGGAAGGGGCCTTCGTTATCCGGCTTTCAGAAGCTCCCACCCCAGCAGGAGGGCAGCGGACCATGTGAAGTTGTCGATCCCCAGGCCCTCCCCGGTGCGCGGGTCATAATATTCCCAGAAGCCGGAGCGGGCGATCAGCTCCAGGGTGTGGGCACGGATCTCCTCCGCGAGCGCGTGGAACCCGTATCGGGCCAAGCCATGGGCGATGAGGGCGTTGAGATTGATCCACACCGGGCCCCGCCAGTAGCGCCGAGGCTCCCACCCCGGCTCCGCTTTGCTGACCGTGGGGACGAGGTAACGCGTCCCCCCGTCCGGCGCGAAGGCCTCCGGGTTCCTCAGGTAGTGGTCCACCATCTCTTGCGCCTGCTCCGGCGTGGCGAGCCCCGCGTAGAGGGCCACGAACCCTCCCGCTGCAATCACCGGGATGCGGGCGCCGGTGATGCCGTCCCAATTGAGGAAGAACCTACGCTCCGGATCCCAGAGCCGGCACTGGAAGGCCGCCCGGCCGCGCTCCAGCCACCCCTCGATCTCGTCGGTCGGCTCCCCCAGGGCCCCGGCCAGCGCGCGCAGGGCTTCCTCCGAGCGATGGCGCAGGGCGTTGAACAGGACATCATAGACCCGGAACGGCGAGGTCCGCACCCCGCTCTCTCCATAACGATGCGCGCGCAGGTGGAGGATCAGGGCCAGGAAGCGGTCGTAGTCGCTGGAGCGGGGCCGTTGCTCCTCAGGGACCCAGTGGACGTCGGCCCGCTGATAGGTGGGGAGGCCCTCCGTGGGGACCCGGGAGAGGGGGAGATCCCATAGGGGGCTGTTGTCCATCCCGGACTCCCACGGGTGCACGATGCAACTCAGACCGATGCCCTCCGGATCCCGCGCGGTGTGCAGCCAACGGTGAGCGGCCCGCAGGGCCGGGAAGACCTCGCGGGCGACCGCCTCGGCCCGCCGTCGGTCTGGATCGTGGCGGATCAGGGCCTCAGCCACGAAGGCGAGGACCGGCGGTTGGGTGATGCCGGAGGTCGGGAGATCCCTCGGCGCCTCCGGCGCAAGGTCCGAGCGCCAGACATCGGCGCCGGGGAAATACGCGCTGGGCCATCCGTAGAAGACCACGTGGGGGAGCATCCCGTTGCGCCATTGCCCCCGCAGGGCGGCGCGGATCTCCCGATAAGCTCGCTCGAAATCCCCGAGGGCGGCCCAGCCCAACGCGGCGAACCCCGCATCCCAGAGCCAGAGGTGCGGATACTGGCGGTGGGAAGGGGCGGTGAACATCCCCCGATCGTTCCGCCGCATGACGTCTGCGGCCGCCTGTCGCAGATCCTCCATGGAGGTTCCGCCGCGCATCGTCCCCCTCCGTTGTCCGTTACGGCCCTGGCACGATCCGTAGGATCCGATCATCCCCCGGCCGGGGCTGCCCGCGGCCGTCGCGGTTGCTGGTGGTGAAGTAGAGCGCGCCGTCCGGCCCCATCTTCACCTCCCGGATCCGTCCGAACTCCCCGCGGAACAGCTCCTCATGGAAGACCACGGTCCTCCCGTCAGGTCCCAACACGACGTGGTGCAGATGCTGCCCGCGCAGCGCCCCGAAGAACAGATGGCCCCTCCAGGGTGCAAGGCGCTCGCCGGTGACGAAGTCCATGCCGGCCGGGGCCCACGTGGCGTCCCCGCTGTGAAGGATCGGATCCACGAAGCGGGGATCCCCCGGCGCGTCGGTCACCACCGGCCAGCCGTAGTTTGCCCCCGGCTGGATGAGGTTCAGTTCGTCCTGGCAGCACAGCCCCATCTCGCCGCTGGGGCCGTGCTCGGTGCTATACAGTTGGCCCGTGGTCGGATGCCAGGCCAGGCCCTGGGGGTTCCGGTGGCCGTAGGAATACACGTAGGAGCCCGGGAAGGGGTTGTCGGCGGGGACGGATCCGTCCGGGTTCAGCCGCAGGATCTTCCCGGCCAGGCTGTCCAGCCGCTGGGCCCGATCCCGTTGGGTTGCGTCGCCTGTGGTCGCGTAGAGCTTGCCGTCTGGCCCGAAGGCCAGGCGCCCGCCGTTGTGGATACCAGCGCCCGGGATGTCTTCGATCAGGACGACCTCTTCCCCAGCGGTTTGACCCCGCAGGGTCAGCCGCGAGATCCGATTGCGCAACGCGGTGCCGGCCCGATACGTATACATCACGTAAAGATAACCGTTCTGAGTAAAGTTCGGATCTAGGGCCAGGCCCATCAACCCGCCCTCGCCGATCGCGGCCACCGGCAGCGTCGCCACCGGCTCCGGGCGAAGTTGCCCTCCTTCGATCACCCGGATCCGACCGGGCCGTTCGGTGAGGAAGATCCGCCCGTCCGGGGCGAAGGCCAGGGCCCAGGGCACCTCCAGCCCGGTGGCCACAACCTCCACCCGGGGCTGAAAAGCCGCCGGTGGGGTCGGGGAAGGGTGGAAGGGCGTCACGGCCGGCGTAGGTGTCGGCCGCGCGGGCGATGCGGTCGGGCTCGGCGGGGCTGGGGTGGGAGGGATCGGGGCTGTCGGCGAGGGCGGGGCCGATCCCCGACCACATGCGGTGGCCAGGAACACCAGCATCAGGCTCATCCGGAATCGATT
>JBEPYX010000040.1:0-9485 GCA_041641155.1 Thermoflexus sp. | reverse complement strand
ACCGGGTCCACGGCATACACGATGCGACGTTGGGGGTCGCCCTGAACCAGCCGGACGACCCGGCCTTGCAGCAGGTCTATGGAGGGGATCAGCTCAAGGTCCATCGGATGTTCCGCTCAGAGACTAAGGAAGTTCCGCAGGATCTGCTCGCCCGCCCGGTGGCTTTTCTCCGGATGAAACTGCACCCCCATGATCGGCCCGCGGGCGACCATCGAGGCGTAGCGGATCCCGTAGACGGTCGTGGCGATCACGTCCCCCGGATCCTCCGGCTCGCAATAATATCCATGCACGAAATACGCGTAGGCGCCGTTCGGAACGCCCTGCAACAGGGGATGGGCTCCCGCGTGCTCCAGGCGGTTCCAGCCGATCTGAGGCACCTTGCCCACCTCGGGGGGGAAGCGGCGGACCCGGCCGCGGAGCAGCCCCAGGCCCCGGTGGTGCCCCATCTCCTCGCTCTCCTCGAAGAGCAGCTGCATCCCCAAGCAGATCCCCAGCAGGGGTTTCCCGGCGGCGACGGCTGCCATCAACGGCTCGATCCACCCGCGCGCCTGCAGCCCGGCCATCCCATCCCCGAAGGCGCCCACGCCGGGCAGGACGATCTTCTCGGCCCACTCCAGGTCCTCGGGCCGCTCGCGCAGGCGCACCTCTGCCCCGAGGCGCTGCAGCGCCCGGACCACGTTCCCCAGGTTCCCGATCCCGTAATCGATCACCAGCACCCGCACCATTGGCGCTCCCAGAGGGAAAGCGTTTCGCGCCCGGCCGTTGTATTCTAACTCTGAACCCCGCGGCTTCGTGGCGCCTGGGGCCTTTCGCCGGGCCGCGGAGGTATGGAGCCGCGCGGCGAGCGTAGTCGGCTCGTCCTTGCTTGGGGGAGCGCGTCCGGCGACGCGCCGAGCGGCTCCGGTATACCGATCTCCAACAACGATCCGGCCTTTGCGAAGGGCACCCTCTCGATCGGGGGATGGCGGCAGGTCCCACCGCAACGGATCCGGGTGGATCCCTCAGGCAGCCCGCTCGACGGACCGCCGCGCGGCCAGCAGGTTGACCTCGGGGGCGTGGATGGGGACGACGCAGCCGGTGCCCAGGATGAAGCGCCGGCCCCCCGTCTGTGTGATCGCCTCCCAGGCCTCCGCTTCCACGTCCGCGGGCGCGCCCAGCACCAGGGTCCGGATCCGGGAGAGCCCTCCCAGCACGGCCCCGCGGACCCTCGCTTGCCCCTCCCGGAGCGAAGGCGGCGTCTCCCGGTCGTGCCAGTTCCAGACCGCGACGGGATCCTCCACGAAGAGGTCGAACATCACCGCCTCGCCGTGCAGATGGAGGATGTTCAGCCAGGCGTCGGCGGCCTCTTCCAGGATCGCCCGATCGTACGGCCGCCCGAACGCCTGGTATTCCTCCGGGGAAAGCAGCAGGTAAGAGGCGTGCTGGACAGCGTAGAAGATCCCATCCACCCCCAAGTTCAGGGCAGCGCGGACGAAGCGGC
The DNA here is from genome assembly GCA_041641155.1 of Thermoflexus sp. Classification (GTDB taxonomy): domain Bacteria; phylum Chloroflexota; class Anaerolineae; order Thermoflexales; family Thermoflexaceae; genus Thermoflexus. The sequence goes on along the minus strand of JBEPYX010000040.1, from coordinate 8,005 downwards.
GGGTGCTCTCGGCGATCGTCCGCAGGCCCGCCTCCAGGGCCTCCGGGTGGCGCCGCATGTGGAGCAGCAGTCGATCGGGCCCGCTGAGGTTCTTCGCCTGGGCCAGCGGGCTGAACACTGTCACCACCATCGGAACCTCGGGGAGGGCCTGCCGGATCCGCGCCACTGCCTCCAGGTGGTCGCGTAGGGCTCCGCGCGCGGGGTCGAGGACCGGGAGCGCCGCCCAATCCCGGGGGTCCTGCACCGGGTAGCGGACATAGCGTCGGGTCCCTTCGGTGTCCCCCTCCCAGCGATCCTCCACCCCCCAGTCCCGGACGCAGTAGCTGGAGGCGGGGGTGATTTTCACGAAGTCGAAATCGAACCGGCGCTGGAACTCGACCACCGCCTCGGCGAAGGCGATCGGATCCTGATCGGCGACGGGGAAGTGGCGCCATAGGGCCACCGGCGGCCGGTCCACCACCTCCCCCCGGATGGCTGCCTGGAGCCGCTCACGTTTCTCCATGGGAACCTCGCAATGCATCGAGGTGTGCCTGGGCGAGCCGGGTGAGGATCTGGGCCTTGGCCCGATCCTCGAGGGTTGAGGCGAGGGCGATCACCTGCTCGAGCGCCCGGATCGCGGCCTCTTTCTCCCCCTTGGCCTTGTAGGCGAGGCCCAGCCCGTAGTAAGCATCCACCGCGTTCGTGTCCATCTCGATGGCCTTGCGGAACTGCTCGATCGCCTGATCGTATTGTTTTTTCGTGTGGAACTCCCAGCCCCGGTCGATGTGGATCTCCGCCGCCTCCGGCATCCACCCCTCCTCCGCGCGATGGGATTCGCCTGCTTGCCAGGGGGATTATAGCGCGGCGGGGCGTGGCACCAGGAGATCGCGCGCGATCGCCATCCCCGCCACCCGGGGGCGCTCCAACCCGCGCGGCCCCGAGTGGGAGGGAAAGTCCCGTTCGGTGCAAAATAAGAAGGAAGGGAGGAGGCGAGGATGGGACAGAAAGGGCCGTTGCGCTGGCGGAGCGGACGCGGGTGGCTGGTGCTGTGCGGGGGCGAGGAGGCCGAGGAGGCGCACCGGATGGCCCTGGCCCGGAGCGCCCCGGAAAGGCTGGTGGTGGTCGTGGCAGCCGCCGACGACCCGGGGCCCGCCCAACAGTATGAACGGCAGTATCGGGCCTGGGGGAGCCCCCCGTGCCGGATCCTCGCCTTCCGCACCCGGGAGGATGCCCTGCAGGCGGCCCCCGCGCGCCTCCTGCTGGACGCCGGATTGATCCTGATCGCCGACGGCGACCTCCGGCGGTTGCTTGAGACCTTCTTCGACACGCCGGCGCTCCAGGCGATGGTGACCGCCTACCATTCCGGTGCGGTGGTGCTGGGGGTTGGCGCTGGGGCGGAGGCGATGGGGACGTGGGTGTTGCGGCCTGGGTGGGCGGACGCGTGGGGGGCCTGGGGATGGCTGCCAGGCGCCTTTGTGGTGAGCCATTACACGCCGGAGGCTGCTCGCGCCCTTCAGGCTGCGCTCCACCGCCATCCCTTTGCCTACGGCATCGGCCTCGCCCAAGGGGCTGCCCTTGCCCTCGGCCCGCAGGATCAGATCGAACGCTGGGGGGAGGGCGAGATCACTGTGATCTTCGGCGCCCGCTGGCTGGACCGTGAGTAGGGGCAATGGGGTGGGGAACGCAGGCGCCGCTCTGGGATCTGGACGGTCGGCCCTTCCGGTCGGATCGCCCCCTCCGCCGAGTTGTCTCCCTGGTCCCTAGCTTGACGGAGACGCTGTTCGAGCTCGGCGTGGGGGATCGCGTGGTGGGGCGGACGGACTATTGCGTCCGCCCGCCGGAGGCGCGCGCGGTGCCGTCGGTGGGGGGGACGAAGAACCCGGATCTCGGGCGCATCCTTGCGCTGCGGCCGGATGTGGTGTTCGTGAACGTGGAGGAGAACCGCGAGGCGGACGCCCGCGCCTTGGCGGCCCGGGGGATCCCAGTGGCGGTCTCGTTCCCGCGCTCGGTCTCCGAGGCGATCGCCCTCATCCGATATCTCGCTGCGCTGCTGGAGGCCCCTCGTTCCTCCGTGGTGGAGGAGATCGAGGCCCTGGCGGCTGACCGGCGCCGGGCGAGCCCCGGGCGGCGCCCGCGGGTGTTCTGCCCGGTCTGGAAGGACCCGTGGATGACGTTCAACGCGGAGACCTACGCCCACGATCTGTTGACCCTGTGCGGGGGCGAGAACGTCTTCGCCGGCCGCCGCCGGCGGTATCCGCTGGCCGCGGACCTCGACCCGGCGGTCCCGGCCCGGCCCGTCCCACGGGACGACCGGTATCCCCGCCTCTCGGTGGAGGAGATCCGCCGGGCGGCGCCGGAGCTGATCCTGCTCCCCGACGAGCCCTATCCCTTCCGTCCGGAGGACGTGGAGCACGTGCGCCGCCTCTTCGCCGACACGCCGGCCGGCCGCGCGGGCCGCGTGCGCTGGGTCGAGGGGAGCCTGCTGTTCTGGCACGGCGTCCGCCTGCGGCAGGCGTTGCAGATCCTGCCGGCGCTCATCCAGGGATAGCGGGCGGTCGCGGGGAGAGGCCCTCGGCGCCGTATCACCGCGCGAGGGGAGGAATGAGGAGCAGGGCCGCAGCAGGGATTGTGCATCGTCGGAGAGGAGGGGGATGAAGCGGCGCCTGATCGTTGGGATCAGCGGGGCCAGCGGGGTCATCTACGGGATCCGCCTGCTGGAGGTCCTCCGTCCCAACCCAGAGATCGAGACCCACCTCGTCCTCAGCCCGGCGGCCCGTGTCACCATCGTCCAGGAGACCGACTACACTGTCCGCCAGGTGATGGAGCTGGCGGATGTCGTCCATCCCCATCACGACATCGGGGCAGCCATCGCCTCGGGCTCCTTCCGGACGATGGGGATGGTGATCATCCCATGCTCGATCAAGACCTTGGGGGCGATCGTCAGCGGCTACACGGCCGACCTGATGAGCCGCGCGGCTGATGTCACCCTGAAAGAGGGGCGGCCTCTCGTACTGGTGGTGCGCGAGACGCCGCTCCACCTCGGCCATCTGGACCTCATGCGTCGCGCGGCGCGGATGGGGGCCATCATCATGCCCCCCGTCCCTGCCTTCTACGGCCGCCCGCGCACCCTCCAGGACATTATCGACCAGATGGTGGGACGGGTGCTCCTGCGCCTGGGGATCGAGAACGACCTCTACGCCCGATGGAAGGAGAAAGAAGATTGAGGAGCGGAGCCCCGGGTCCGCCGCTCATTCAGATCCGCTTGGAAGGAGAGCACATGAGAACCCTGGTGGTGGTTCCCACCTACAACGAAGCGGACAACCTGCCGCACCTGGTCGAGGCGTTGTTGGGGCTGGGGCTGCCTGAGCTGAAGATCCTGGTCGTGGACGATCGCTCGCCCGATGGGACCGGCGAGGTCGCCGAGACGCTGGCCCAGGCCCATCCCGGCCGCTTGATGGTGTTGCATCGGGACGGCCCGCGGGGCCTGGGGCCGGCGTATGTGGAGGGCTTCCGGCTCGCCCTGCGAACGGACGCCGAGGCGATCGTCCAGATGGACGCGGATCTCTCCCATCCCCCCTCGGCGATCCCCCGGATGCTGGAACGGATGGCCGATCACCACGTGGTGGTGGGGTCCCGCTACGCGCCCGGCGGGCGGGTGGACCCCCGCTGGGGCCCGGGGCGGTATTGGCTGAGCCGCTGGGGGAATCTCTACGCCCGCACCATCCTGGGGCTTCAGGTTCGGGATGCCACGGCGGGTTTCAAGTGTTGGCGGCGGGACGCCCTGGCCCGCATGCCCTTGGAGCGCGTCCGCTCGACGGGCTACATCTTCCAGGTGGAGATGGCCTACATCGCGCAGCGCCTGGGCTATCGGGTGTGCGAGATCCCAATCTTCTTTGAGGACCGGCGGATTGGGCGATCGAAGATGGATTGGCGGATCAAAATCGAGGCGGCCCTGCGGGTCTGGGAGCTCCGCTGGCGCTACCGTGACCTGCGGCCGATCCTATGGAGCCCTGCTGAGGAGGCCGGCAGGCCATGAGCGCGGACCCGGTTCGCTTCGCCCATGCCCTGGCCGATGATCGCCGCCAGCAGATCCTGCGACTGCTGTGGGGCCGCGAGCTGTGCGTGCGGGACCTCGTCCAGGCCCTGGGGCTTTCCCAGCCCACCGTTTCGCATCACCTCCGGATCCTCCAGCGGGCGGGCCTCCTCCACGCCCGGGAGGCCGGCCGCATGACGTTTTACACCTTGAACATCGATGCCCTGGACCACGGGCTGCGGGCGTTGCGGCTGGCCCTCCGGCCGGCCCGCCGGAAAGGGCGGCGACGGTAGAGCCGGGGGGTTAGGTCGCTGTTGCGGGGCGTATCCGGGCGCGCTCGGCCGTCCTGGCTGGCCCTCGGGCGGCTGCTCCGTTCCCCCGCTGCGCCTACGGGAGGCGGTGGAGCACTTGGAGGGCGCGCCGCCCGAAATCCCCGAGGGGGTCCAGGAGGATCGCTTGCTCCAGGAGGCGGCGGGCCTCGTCGTGCCGGCCCTGCGCCGCCAGCACCACCCCCAGGCGATAGCGCACCGAAGGCCGCTGAGGATCCATCCGGAGGGCCTGGCGGAGGAGCCGTTCCGCCTCCGCCCATTCCTCCTGAAGGTAACGGGCCCACCCCAGCCACTCGTAGCCCTCCGGTCGCTGCGGCGCCTGTCGGAGGATCTCCTGGGCGGCCTCGATGCCCTTCCCCAGCCACACCTGATGTCCCAGATACAGCGCGGCTAGCGTGATCCAGATCTCCGGGTTCTCCGGCTCCGCCTCCGCCGCCTGGCGGAGCCAGCGCTCGGCGGTCAGGAGATCCCCGGCCAGCATCGCTGCGCGCCCGCGCTCGAACGCGTAGAGGGGGGTCGGATCCTGCTGATAGGCGGTCGCGAACCGTTCTTCAGCCTCCCGATTGTGTCCGTGCTCCAGCAGGTAGAGGCCCCAGAAATAATGCACCTCGGGCGGGACCGAGGGGCCCTCGCTGGCCCGCCGTAGCCACGGCGTCCCATCCTGCCCGAGTCGCCCCAGGGCGTAGCCCAGGGCGGCCTGGGCGATCCGGTCCTCGGGATGCCCATCGAGCCAGCGGGCCAGCGCCAGCCGGGCCTCCCCCCACTGCTGGCCCCCTAGGAGCGCGAACGCCCACCGGCGCAGGGTCTGGTCCTGGGCCTCATCCGGACATCGGGCGCGGAGGGCACAGGGATCCGGCAGGAGGTCGGCCCAGTCCCGCAGCGGGGAAGGGAGGAGGCGCAGCAGAGCCCGAGCTGCCTCGGGATCGCGGGTGCCCAACAGGAGGCCCAGCCGGAAGCGGGCCTGCGGGTCCTCCGGGTGGCGAGCCTGCCAGGTCGCCCACGCCTCCTGGGCCTCCTCCGCCTCCCCGAGGGCCAACGCGGCCTCCGCCCAGCGGGCGATCGCCTCCCGGTCATCTGGAGCCTGACGGGCCCATGCGCTCCAGAGCTTCCGGGCCTGCGCCCAATCCCCGCGCCGCGTGGCGATCTCGGCCAAGCCCCGGAGCGCCTCGGGATCTCCCTGCCGCATGGCCCGCCGCCATGCCGCCTCCGCCTCGTCCAGCTCCCCCAAGGCCGCGTGGGTCCGGGCAACGCGATGCCAGAGGGCGGGGTCGGCCGGGCGGAGGGCCAAGGCCACCCGGTAGGCCCGCTGGGCGGAAAGCCCCTGCCCGTCCGCCCAGCGGGCGTCCCCTTCTCGGATCCAGCGCGCCGCCAGACCTCCCCGCGGGTCCAGGCCCAGGAGCAGCGCCAGAACGCCCAGCCCGCTGAGGAGGAGCCATCGGCGGATCGGAACTCGGTCCACGGGGTTCTGCCCCCTCGGCGGGATGATGGACCGCGCGACGCGAAGCGCCGCCCTCCATGATTTTCCTTGCTTTCCATTAAAATTTGAGGGAAGCTCCGATGATGGGCCTGCGGGGCGGGCCAGCCGGGTTGGGAGGGCGAGGGATGTCGCTGCGGGTGGCGATCGTGGGGGCCGGGGCGGCCGGCCTGGCGGCCGCTTATGATCTGACGCAGGCCGGGGCCGCGGTGGTAGTCTATGAAGCGGCGCCCCAGGCTGGCGGGCTGGCCTCGGGCTTTCGGGCGGAAGGCTGGTCGTGGTCGCTGGAGCGATTCTATCATCACTGGTTCGCCTCAGATACGGCGATTCTCCGCTTGATCCAGGAGCTGGGCCTGAGCCACCGGGTGCGGTTCCCCCGCCCGATCACCGCCGTCTGGTATAACGAGCGCCCCTATCCCTTCGACAGCCCCCTGGCCGTCTTGCGCTTCCCCGGCCTCTCCGTGGTGGAGAAGCTCCGGATGGGCTTGGTGATCGCCTACCTGCGCCTGACCCCCCGTTGGGAACCGCTGGAGCGGGTGACCGCCCACGAGTGGCTCCCCCGATATATGGGATGGCGGGCCTATGAGCGGATCTGGCAACCCCTCCTGGAGGGGAAGTTCGGGGAGGCCTACCCGGAGATCAATATGGCCTGGTTCTGGGCCCGGATCCACAAGCGCAGCCCGCGGCTGGGGACCTTCGAGGGGGGTTTCCAGGCTTTCTTCGATCTCCTGGTGGAACGGATCCGTCGCCAGGGGGGCGAGGTCCGCCTCTCGACCCCAGTGCTCCGAGTGGAGCCGGAAGAGGGGGGGTGGCGGGTGGAGGCGGCTGACGGCCCGGCCCGCTACGATGCCGTGCTGGTCACCACCTCGCCGCGCCTGCTGGTCCGGCTGGTTCCGGCGTTGCCGCCCGCCTACGCGGGCCAGCTGCTGGCCCTTCGCTCCCTGGGGGCAGTGGTCCTGATCCTGGCGCTGGAGCGCCCGCTGACCCGCGGGGTTTACTGGATCAATCTCCCCAAGCGGGCGGGTTTCCCCTTCCTGGCCCTGGTGGAGCATACGAACTACATCCCAGCGGTGCATTACGGAGGGGAGCACTTGGTCTACTGCGGGGATTACCTTCCACCGGATCACCCTTACTTTTCCATGTCGCCGGAGGAGCTGCTCCGTGTGTTCCTGCCTGCGCTTCCCCGCTTCAACCCGGCGTTCCGGCCCGAGTGGATCCGCCGCTATTGGGTCTTCCGGGAGCCCTACGCCCAGCCGGTGGTCCCAGTCAACTATTCCCGGATGATCCCGGATCTGCGCACGCCTCTGCCTGGGCTCTACTTCGCCAGCATGAGCCAGGTGTATCCGTGGGATCGGGGGACGAATTACGCGGTGGAGCTGGGCCGGCGCGTCGCCCGTATGATCCTGGAGGATCAGGCGCAAGGCCGTCTGAGGGCGCAGATCGCCGTGGAGGCCGCGCCGTTGGAGGCTTCCTCTTGAGCGCAGGGCTTCCCGGCCGCAGCCCCAACCCTAGAAGGGATGGGAGGCGCGATGGCGGATGAGGCGCTCCTGGCCGCGCTGGCCGCGCAGCCGCTGTTCCGCCGGCTGGATCCGGAGGATCTGGCCCAGGTGGCGGTGCGGATGAAGGTGAAATCCCTTGCCCCCGGCGAGGAGCTGTTCTTTGAGGGAGAGACATTCCCTGCCTATTTCATCCTTCGCTCCGGCCGCCTGGCGCTGCTGCGCATCGAGGCGGATGGGGTGGAGCGCCTCGTCCGCCACCTTCAACCGGGGGAGGGGATGGGGGTCCACGCCCTATTCTTGAACGACCCGCGGGATGTGACCGCCATGGCGGTCACGCAGGTGGAGGGGTGGCTCTTGGAGAAGGCGGACTTCGACGCCCTGCTTGCCGAGCATCCCGATTGGATCCATCGCCTGGAGTTGCCCCCGGATGTTGAGGCCCGCCTGCGGGCGCCCCGGTTCCCGTGGCTGGAGCCCGACGAGCAGGTCCTTGCGGCCATCCATCGGCATTGGTTCAGCGTGATCCCGGTCCTCCTGCCGCCCCTGGCGCTCCTCCTTGTGGGCATTGTGCTGACGACGTTCCTGGTGGCCGAGTTGGGCTGGTGGCCGGCCCTCTTCCTCAACGCGATCCCCCTGATCCTCCTCGGCGCCCAGGTGTGGAACTGGTGGGATGACCAATACATCCTCACCACCC
>JBEPYX010000039.1:0-9709 GCA_041641155.1 Thermoflexus sp. | reverse complement strand
CCGGCCGGGCCTTTCCGGCTCACCCCAGCGGCGGGCATCCGCCGGGCAGCGCGGTGACCCGCACGCCGCCGATCAGGGCGATGGCCCCGATCAACACCACCAGCCCTCCCCCCGCAAAGGCGATCCGCTTCAGCACCCGGTTCCATCCACGGTGATGTACGTAGTCATCGATCACGTAGCGCAGGCCGTTCAGGCCGTGGGTGTAGGCCAGGAGCAAGAGCAGGGCGTCGTAAACCCGCCACCAGAACATCACGTTCCAGCGCTGGTAGACGAAGCAGGCGTTGATGTCGTGGACGTTGTTGATGATATGCATGATCGCTAAATGGCCGAAGGCGAGAGGGATCAACAGGACGCCCGAGATCCGCATGAAGGCCCAGAGCCAGACCTCCAGGCGGGGGCGCACGGACGGGACCGTTCGGGGCGCAGCGTTCGGGATGGCGGCCATGGATCACCTCCCCAGGATGCCCTTCTGGAGGATCGTGTTGCCCATGATGACGAAAGCGGGGATGTAGAGAACGAAGAAGGCAATGATGGTCCACAGGATCAGGCGGGACTGGACCTCGGCGGCCCATAAACGGGGGCGGAAATCGCTGACGGCGATGCGCAGGCCGTTCAGGCCGTGCCAGAGGACGCAGCCGACCAGGATCAATTCCCCTAGACCGAACAGGGGGTGGCGATACAGGGCGATGGCGTGTTCATACCATATCGGGGCGAAGTAGACCAACGAGGTGTCCAGGATGTGGATGGTCAGGAAGAGAAGGGTCCCCAACCCGGCGATCCGGTTGGCCACCCAGGCCCATTGATGGGCCCGGCCCCGATATCGAAGGATCTCCCGGAGCACCAGTCCCAGCCCAGCCTCTGGCGTCCAGGCCCATTCCAGAGCCCGCCCCTGATGCCGCGTCCCCTCTGGGGGGACCACCCTGGAACCTGCCATGGCCGGCTCCTTTGGGAAAGTTTTCGCTTAAAATTATAAATCCACGTCGGTTTTGCGGGCATCCCGCGCGGGCGCCCTGTGCCGAGCCCATCCACATCCTTGTCTTCGCGATCCCGTGGGCGGCCCTCCGTGCCGTGGCGGCGTGCCGGGGACGCGCCTGCCGATCCGCCGGTGGCGCTTCAGGAGGGATGGGCCGATGAGGAGGCTGCCCGACGGGCCTCCAGGGCCTCGCGGACCAGCTCGTTTACCCGTTGAGGGTCCGCCTGGCCGCGGGTGGCGCGCATGACCTGGCCGACGAACCATTTCAGGACGCCCTCCTTGCCGCGCAGGTAGCTTTCCACCTCCTTGGGGTTCGCCTCGATCACCTCGGAAACGATGCGGCGCAGGGCATCCACGTCCCGGATCTGGGTGAGCCCTTTGGCCTCGACGATGCGGCGAGGGGATTCGCCGGTTTCAAATGCCTCGCGTAGGACCAGTTTGCCGGTGTTGATGTTGATCTGCCCCTGCTGCACGATGCGGATCAGTTCCACTAAGGCCTCGGGGGGAACCCGCACGTCATGGATCTCCACGTTCGCCTCGTTCATCAGGCGGAACAGCTCGCCGGTGATCCAGGCGGCCAAGGCTCGGGGCTCCAACGCCGGCTCCCCCTGGCGGGCGAGGGCGACCGCGCGCTCAAAGTAATCCGCCACCCGGTGGTCCTCCGTCAGCAGAGCGGCCTCGTAGGGGGTGAGGCCGTAGGCGTGTTCGAAGCGCGCCCGGCGGGCCCGGGGCAGCTCCGGCAGCATGGCGCGGATCTCCTCCACCCACTCCCGGGTGATCACCAGCGGGGGGATGTCCGGCTCCGGGAAGTAGCGATAATCATGCGCATACTCCTTGCCGCGCTGGGGGACGGTCACCCCGCGCCCCTCATCCCAACCCATCGTCTCCTGCTCCACGCAGCCGCCGGAGCGCACGATCTCGATCTGCCGTCGGATTTCATACTCCACCGCCCGCACCAGCGCCCGGAAGCTGTTCAAGTTCTTGATCTCGGTCCGCGTGCCCAAGCGGGTCTCTCCTTTCGGGCGCACGGAGACGTTGGCCTCGAAGCGGATGGCCCCCTTCTCCATATCCCCGGTGCTGACCCCCAAGTAGCGGAGCAGGGTGCGGAGGGCCACGGCGAAAGCTTTCACCTCCTCCACCGAGCGCATGTCCGGTTCGGTGACGATCTCCATCAGAGGGACCCCCGCCCGGTTGAAGTCCACCAGGGTGACACCCCCGATGTGGATCAGCTTACCAGTGTCCTCCTCGATGTGGACCCGGCGGATGCGCACCCGCTTGGGCCCATCCGGTGTGTCGATCTCCAGATGACCGTTCAGGCAGAGGGGATAGTCATACATAGAACGCTGGTACTCGGAGGGCAGGTCGGGGTAGAAGTAATTCTTCCGATAAAACAGGCTGTATTCCGCGATCTCGCAGTTCAAAGCGAGGCCGGTGAGGATGGTCCACTCGATGGCCCTCCGGTTGGGGACTGGGAGCGTTCCGGGCATCCCGGCGCAGACGGGGCAGACGTAGCGGTTAGGCTCCGCGGTGGTGCTATCCACCACAGGGCACGGGCAGAACATCTTGGATCGGGTCTGCAGCTCCGCGTGGATCTCCAGGCCGATGACGGGCTCGAACTCCACCCCACACCTCCATTCCCGCATCTTGGGATCGCCCCCGGGGATGGGCGTCTTCATTATATAACTCGAGCTTCCTTCTTTCCTCCAATAGGGGGATACACAGTATGAGGGCAGAGTGCCCAATCGGATGGCCCCTCCTTGAACGGATCATGGGGTTGATTTAAGCTTAAGGGAAAATGGGCCAGGTTGAGGTTGGAGGATGGCTAGGGGGAATCGATGGTGGGCGTTCCTCGTCGGGCTCGTTGGGATCGGACTCCTCGCCGCATGCGCTCCCCCTCCGGGCTTCCAGATTCCTGATGATCCTCTGGCGCGCATCCTGGGAAAGCGGGTCGGACGCATCGCGATCGTGGGGGGCGATGGGAATTTATATCTGACGGATCAGAGCGGCATGCGCGTTCAGCCGCTGACCCAGGATGCCGGGCCCTCGGCACAGGGCCGTCGGATCTACCGCCTCCCGGTCTGGTCCCCAGACGGCCAACGCCTGGCGGCCTTCGAGATGCTGGACGCCGAGGTCCCGACGATGCGGGTGATCGAGCTGGAGCTGCCCCCCAGGCGCCCCCCGATCCGCCAGGTCTGGGGGGAGTGGACCGGGGAGGAGCCGGCCCTGTTGCGCTGGCTGGACGGGAGCTCGGTGCTCGCCCTGAGCCGGAAGGGCGCCCCATCCGGGACGTATGTCTTAAGGATCCTAAAGCGGGGAAAGGTTCAGGAGTCGTTGCTGGCGGAGGGGAAGTCGCTGTTCTTCAGCTGGAACGCCGTCCAGCGGGTTCTGGCGTGGCATCGGGAGGGCCGCTATCTGGAGCTCCGCGCCTTGGATCAGGGGGAGACATGGCGCCGCTCTGATCACACGGCAGCCTTCAACGCGCCGGCGTGGTCCCCGGACGGGCGGTGGCTGGCCTGGGCGGAGCGGGATGGGGACCGAAGCGCCCTCCGGCTGGAGGACACCGGCCAGCAAACCGTCCGCACCGTTCTCACCTTCACCGGCGGGGTGGCCTTCGCCTGGTCCCCGACGGGCCGCTATCTGGCGCTGATCACGGATCCCACGACCACCACCCCACGCATCGGCCCGCTGGATCTTTACGACGCGCAGATGAACCAGGTGAGGCGGCTGGACGACCAAACCAACCTGGCCCTGTTCTGGTCCCACGACGGGCGTAAGCTGCTGGCGTTCCGCCTTTTGGAGAGCGACCCCGCCTCCGGCCAGGTCCTGATCCAGGCTCGGGTGTACACTCCCCCGGCGAACATGGGTCGAGATCTAGCCGTGTTCGTCCCCACCCGCTCCTTCCTGGAGGTCCTGGCCTTCTTCGACGCCTTCGAGGGGGCAGCCGAGCTCTGGTCACCGGACGACCGGTTCGTTCTGATCGCTGCAATGGAACAAGGGGGGGAGGCCGGGATCTACGCCCTCCACGCTTCGGGGTGGCTCGAGCCGCGCCGCCTGGGGGATGGCGTGCTCGCCTTTTGGTCCCCGCGCTGATCTCTGAGGGGTAGCTCCGGAGCTCGGGGGGACCGCATCATCCCACCGGGGAGACGGGGGTCGGAGTGGGGAGCGGGATCGGCTGGCCCGCCCGGGCGGCCTCGATGATCGCGATCACCTCGTTGCCGGAGAGGTCGTGACGCTCCAGCAGCGCCTGGGCCACCGCCTCCACTTCTGCGGCGTGCTCCCGCAGCAGCCGCTCCACTTTCTCCTCGCATTCCGCCCAGAAGCGCTCGATGATCTCTTGGTACCGTTCGGGCTCCTCGGGGCGCAGCGGATGGAAGCCGAAGTAGCCCAGGTCCAGCAGCGTCAAGATCCGCTGGCGGACCTGCTGGAAATCGGCCCCGGCGCCGGTCCAGTATTCGCCCATGAAGATCTTGGTGGCGACGTGGCCGGCCAGGGAGACCATGATCTCGGCCACCAGGCGCCGCAAGGGGACCGTGTAAAGTTCTTGCTTGGGGGCGCTGTGGACGTAACCGAGGGCCCCGGGCATGTTGGTGCGGCGGATCAAGGAGGCGCGGATGATCCGCTCATCCGGCAGCAGGTAGTATTGGGCCACCGCGTGGCCGGCCTCGTGATACGCCACCTGACGGCGCTGGAGGGGATCCATCTCCGCGATGGGGTTCTCCAAACCCATCGCCTGCTCCTGGAGGGCCAGCTCGATGTCCCGCTGGGTGATGTAATCCCGCCCGTTGAACAGGGCGATGCGCACCGCGTCCTTCGTGATGGCGGCCATGATCTTCGCTGGGGTCGCCCACGCGGTGTCCGCCACCAACGACTCGATATCAATGTTGGGATCATGCTTGACTTTCGATAGATACCCCTTGATGATCTCTCGTCGCCCCGCCCGGTCCGGCAGGTCCACGTAGATGATGCGGTCGAAGCGGCCCGGGCGCACCAGGGCGGGATCCAGCGCGTCCGGGCGGTTGGTTGCGCCCATGAACAGCACATGCCAATTGCGGGGTGGGGGGCGCTTCCTCAAGAGCCGATAGATCCGACCTTTGATCCGCTCCCAACGGGTGAGCTGGGTGATCCCGTCCATCTCATACAGGAGGCGGGTGAGCGCCCCTGTGCCGCCCCAGCCCAGCCAGCCTAGGGGGCCCACGCGGTCGCCCCCCAGCACCCCGCCCCGGCTGGCCCCCACCGCGTCGATCTCGTCAATATACGCGATGCAGGCACCATACTCCCGAGCGAGCTTCCGCGCCTTCCCCACGAACCACATCATTTTGAGGACATCAACCCCCCAGAACATGGAGCGGAAGCTGGATCCCTCGATCGAGATGAACGGGATGCCGGCTTCGCCGGCGATGGCCTTGGCCAGCATCGTCTTCCCGGTTCCAGGAGGGCCGGCGAGCAAGATGCCGTTGATGAACTGCCCGCCCATCTTCACGAAGCGCTCCCGGTTCGACAGTAAGTCGATCCACTGGCGGACCAGGCGCACGAGGTTTTCCTGGCCCCAGTAATCGGCTAGGGTGACCTGCTTGGGGTCGCCGGGCTTGATGACCTCCACGCGGCTGCGGGACATGAACCAGAAGATGGCTACGAACTGGATGATGACGAAGGTGATGGCGAAGAGGAGTTGAAGGGCGAAGCGCAAGATGAGGATGAGGGCGTTCAGCACCACCGGCTCGACGTAAGCCCAATATCCGAGCCCCCCCACAATCAGCAGTGGGCAACCTCGGCGCCACCACCAATGCCAGCCCCGGGTCATGGCCCGCCGCAGGCGAGACCGCAGCGGCCGTCCGAACTTGCCCATATCCTCCTCCTTGCCCGAGCCGCGCCCGGGGGGCGGAATCCGGATGGGCGAACAGAGAAGAGACCATCCCCTGCGGCGCCAGGCTCAACGGCTTCCCGCCGGGATCTAAGGAGAGATTTTTTAACATTTTAGCACAGGGATCGTGGGTGGGGACCAGTTCCCGGCCGGCCCTCGGGGCGTCTCCTCCTTGGGGGTTTCGGGGATGGACGGGGCCGCTCCGCGGGGTGGCTTATCCGCGCATGGAAAATCCTTCGCGGTGGATCCGCACGCTCTGGACGAGGCCGATCCCCAGGCAGAGGGAGAGGAGGGCGCTTCCCCCGTAGCTGATGAAGGGCAGGGGGAGGCCGGCCACCGGCATCAGACCCACGTTCATCCCGATGTTGACGATGGTCTGGAAGGCGATCCATGTCCCGACCCCGACGGCGATCAGCCGGCCGTACGCGTCTTCCGCCTTCCATGCGACCTGGAAGATTCTCCCCAGCACCCACAGGTAGAGCGCCAGCACGCCCAGCGCCCCGACCAGGCCGAACTCCCCCGCCAAGACCGCGAAGATGAAGTCGGTGTGGCGAACTCGAAGGAAGCCCCATACGTTCTGCGGGCTCTGCCCCCATCCGGTCCCCCATAGGCCGCCGCTCCCGATGGTGATCAGGGCCTGGGTCAGGTTGTAGGCGGTGTTGGGATCCGGCTGGAGGCCCAGGAAGTGGAGCAGGCGCCCTCGCATGTAGGGCAGCATGATCGTCCAGGCCCCCAGCGCCAGCGGGGCGCCCAGCAGGCCCATGGCCAGCAGATGACGGGGGCGGATCCCCCAGGCGAAGAGCATCCCCAATCCGATGGCCAGTGCGACCACAGCGGTGCTCAGGTTGGGCTGGAGGAAGATCAGGGCCGACGGCAGCAGCAGATATCCAAAGGCCAGCAATACCGTCCGGAAGGAATCCACGTGGGCTTCGCGCTCGGCCAGGAAGCGGCCCAGGCTGAGGATCAGGAGGGGTTTCGCCAGCTCCGCAGGCTGGATGTTGAAGGAGGCGATCTCCAACCAGCGGCGGACCGGGGCAATCTGGCTGCGGCCAGCGATCAAAGCCACCAACAGCAGGCCCAGGATGCTGAGGTAGATCACCGGTTGGAGCTCCCCCCACAGGCGGTAGTTCACCGATGCGATCAAAAGGATCAGCAAGATCCCGACGAGCCCATATATGGCCTGCCGCCGGGGGGCGTCCCCGAGGTCGGGCGAGCGCAGCACTGCGCTGGCGATGGTGATGACCCCGATGGCCATCAGCGCCATCACCCCGAGCAGCAGCCCTCCGTCGAAGCGGCGCCATTCCCCCAGGCGTTCACGGAACCATCCCATCATGGTCGGCCGTGTCGGTTCCCCAGCGGGATATCGGCGACCAATCGGCATTCCCGCGCGTCCTGGGTCACCGTCACCCGCACCTCCTCGGCGATGATCGGCACGTGACGGGAGAGGACGGCGATGATCTCGTCCTTGATGACCTCCAACAGACCCGGCGAGATGTCGCTGCGATCGTGGACCAGGATCACCTGGAGGCGCTGCTTGGCGGTCTCCCGAGGCGATGGCTGCCCTCGCAATCGATCCAGCCAGCTCATCGGCCACCTCCGCTGCGCACCAGCCGGCGCAACCAGCCCCAAACCCCCTGCCCATCTTCTGAGAGGAACAGCGGGACGTTCTCGCCCATCAAGCGCCGGGCGATGGCCCGGAACGCCTGACCCGCCGGCGACCGCTCCTCCAACACCACCGGCGTCCCCCGGTTGGTCGCCACCACCACCTGCTCATCCTCCGGGATCACCCCCAGCAACTCGATCGCCAGGATCTCCAGGACGTCGGAGGTGTCGAGCATATCCCCCCGGCGGACCATATCGAGCTTCAGGCGGTTCACGATCAGCTTGGGGGTCGGTTTGCCCATGGCCTCCACCAGCCCGATGACTCGGTCCGCGTCGCGGACTGCGGCGACCTCCGGGTTGGTGACGAGGAGGACGAGGTCCGCCGGCGCCAGGGCGGTTCGGAACCCTTCCTCGATGCCCGCTGCGGAGTCGATAAGGATGTAATCGAACTCGGGGCGGAGCTCCTCACAGATGCGGACCATGTCCTCGGGTTTGACAGCGGATTTATCGCGGCTCTGGGCGGCGGGCATCAACCAGAGGTTGGGAGCCCGCTTGTCGCGGATGAGGGCCTGGCGGGTGCGGCAGCGCCCTTCGACCACGTGCACGATGTCGTAAACGATGCGGTTCTCCAAGCCCAGGACCACATCCAGGTTTCTCAAACCGATGTCCGCATCGATGCAGACCACTTTCTTCCCGGCCAGGGCCAGGGCCATCCCCAGGTTTGCAGTCACGGTGGTCTTCCCCACCCCGCCCTTGCCGGAGGTCACGGTGATCACCTGTGCGCTCATTGCTCCCCTCCTTTACGGAAAGAGCCGGGAAAGCACCCTTCAGGGAGGGGAACCCCTCCCGGCTCAGGGGCCCCTGGGAGGCGGCTGCCTTCTGCTCACGGCCACCCCAGGAGAGGGCCCAGCCACCGCTCTAGGCGCGAAAGGGTGCGCCACGGCTCAACGATGATCTGGCCGTTCTGAACCATCGCCCGCTCGGGGATGGAGTGGCGGCCCTCCTCCGGGGAGCGGGCGATGTAGCGCCCGATCCGCAGCTGAACCGGCCGCAGCTCCAGGGCGTAAACGGCTGCTGCCTCATCCCCCCCACAGCCAGCGTGCGCGGTT
This sequence comes from Thermoflexus sp., assembly GCA_041641155.1. Lineage (GTDB taxonomy): Bacteria > Chloroflexota > Anaerolineae > Thermoflexales > Thermoflexaceae > Thermoflexus. The sequence goes on along the minus strand of JBEPYX010000039.1, from coordinate 1,164 downwards.
CCCAGCAAACGACCCCACACGATGATGTCCCCCGTGGCGGCGACCTCCGCACCGGGGTGGATATCGCCGATCACACAGAGATGCCCTTCCACCTGCAGATAATGACCCGCCCGCAAGGTCCGGCGAACCAGCCATGCGGGCTCTAGGGGAAGCTCCGGGGATTCCGCAGCCCGCTCCGCTGCCGGCGGCGATTGCAAGGGAAGTCCCAGCCGCCGCACCAGCGCCTGGGTCACCGGATGGTCCGTCAGCACGCCGGTCAGGGTTAGGCCGAAGCGGTTCAGCAGTGCCAGCAGGGCCAGCAGGTCCGCTTCCTCAACGATCCGATCCCCCAGGGCGAGGACCGCCCGCCCGCCCGTGAAGAACCCCGGGTTGGCGGCCAGCCGGGCCTCCAGAGCCCTCAAGGCCTCCGGCCAGGGTTCCGGGCCAAAGGAGAACCAGAGGGCATCTCCCACCCCTTTGATCGCAACCGCTTCTCTCGGCATCCCTTCCCACCCCAGCAAGGGGGCATCGGGTTCGGATGTTGCAATCTCCGCGCGGCGCTTTATCATATGCAATTACCCGATTCGGTTATAGTGTAAGCCCATTCAAAACGCAACTCAAAGACGCTATAGAAGGGCCTTGGCGAGGGGAGCCGGGGCTCCCATGGCTGGACGGGAATCCGGCCGGTGCGAGCAGGTGAGGGAGGCGCTCAGCGAAGCCCCTAGCCTCGCACGGCGTCACCGCTTCGCCATGAATATCCCGATGGAGGGATCCCGATGGCCTGGCTGATCGCTCACGGTGTGGTCTGCACGATGGAGGATCCGCCTCGGGTGATCGAGGATGGGGCGGTCGCGATCGAGGGGGATCGCATCGTGATGGTGGGGCCCGCCGCGGAGGTGCGGGCCCGTTACCCGGAGGCGGAGGTGATGGATGCGCGAGGGCAGCTGATCCTGCCCGGGAGCATCTGTGCCCACACCCATTTTTACGGCGCCTTCGCTCGAGGCATGCCCCTCCATGACGATCCGCCGGCGAATTTCCCCCACATCCTGCGCCGCCTATGGTGGCGGCTGGACCGAGCGCTGGACGAGCGGGCGATCCGCCTCTCCGCCCTGGTTGCGCTCGTCGACGCGATCCGCCACGGCACCACGACGTTGATCGATCATCACGCCAGCCCTTCGTGTATTG
>JBEPYX010000038.1:0-9792 GCA_041641155.1 Thermoflexus sp. | reverse complement strand
ATCGGGCCCGACCTGGGTCAAGGCCCAAGGTCCGTTACCTCGCCTCCGCGCTTGCCCCGCTCGCTTCGCTCTATCTAAAATCAAAGCGCACACCCAAGCGGCTCTACGGGGCCCGTTTGAGGCGGAGGACCTGCTTCCCTATCCTGGGGAAAAGCGGGCAGTCCAGAGAGCATTCCTCATCGCTTGCTCGGCCTGGAAGCGGTCAAGGCAGTCCTGTTTCTCGATTCAGGAGGTGGAAGGTGGAGCGAAGCATGCGCGGGATGCTGCAGGCTTGGGGAGGGCGCCTGGACGCCCTCGCCGCCGTGCTCCGCGAATCCGCGCAAAGCGGCGCCCTCTGGGTTCCGATCCTGTCCGTCTTCACCGCCCTGGGGATCGGGGGCGTAGTGGTGACCCTGGCCACCGGCCAGCCCCAGCTGGCCTTCCTGGCCTACCAGGGGCTCTGGGAAGGGGCCTTCGGCTCCCCCAAAGCCTGGAGCGAGACCCTGGTCCAGATGACCCCCTACCTCTTCGCTGGCCTGGGCATCGCCTTGGCGTTCCACGGCGGCCTGTTCAACATCGGCGCGGAGGGGCAACTCGCCCTCGGCGCCATCACCACGGCGTGGATCGGGTACGCCCTGCCCCCGCTGGTCGGCGGGACGATCCCCCCGTTCATCCATCTGCCGCTGGCGATCCTCGGTGGATCCCTGGCCGGTGCCCTGTGGGCGGCGATCCCAGGTTGGCTGAAAGCGCGGACAGGAGGGCACGAGGTCATCAACACGATCATGATGAATTACATCGCCCTGCTGATGGCCAGCTACCTGCTGAACGGCCCCATGCGGGATCCCAGCCCGACCAATGTGGTGGCGCGGACGCCTCGCATCGCCGAGACCGCGAGGCTGCCCCGATTGTTCGCGGATCCCGATCTCCGCTTGCACGCCGGATTCCTGATCGCCCTGGGGATGGCCTTGCTGGTCGCTTGGCTCCTATGGCGGACCACCCTGGGATTTGAGATCCGGACCGTCGGCCTGAACCCCCACGCCGCCCGCTACGCCGGCATCTCCCTCACCCGGATCACCGTCCTCACCATGGCGATGAGCGGGTTTCTGGCCGGGATGGCCGGCGCGGTGCAGGTGACCGGGCTGAACTATCGCCATGAACTGAGCTTCAACCTGGGATACGGCTTCGACGCCATCGCCGTCGCGCTGCTGGGCAAGGTCCACCCCTTGGGCGTCGTGCTGGCAGCCTTCCTCTTCGGCGCCCTGCGCAACGGGGCCAGCCGCATGCAGTTCCTCACGCAAGTCCCGGTGGACCTGATCTCGGTGATCCAGGCGCTGATCCTGATGTTCGTGGCCGCGGAGGCCATCGTCCGGGCCCTCTATCGCCCCCTCTTCCGGCGGGCGGCCGAGGCCGAACGAATGGTGCTCACCCGCGGATGGGGAGAGTTGTGATCGCTCCACCTCTCCCCGCTTCGCGTGGAGAGAGCAGCCGACAAAGGGGCTTAATCGTAGCGGTGATCCCAACAGCACCCGGCGGATGAGGATCCAGCATGGACGCACGACGGTTCGGCTTTGTCATCGGCGTGATCGCCCTCATTTTCGGGATCGCGGTGGCGCTGGGCCATGGTCGTTATCCGGCGGCCGTCATCATCGTCAGCATGCTGGCCACCACCATCCGGGTCTCCACACCGCTCGTGCTGGGAGCCCTCTCCGGCATCTTCTGTGAGCGGAGCGGGGTGGTGAACATCGCCATCGAGGGCATGATGTTGACGGCGGCGTTCACCGGCTTCACCGCCTCACTCTACATCTTCGACGCCGGCGTCCCGGGGCTCCTGGCCCTGCTCCTCGGCGTGGCGATCGCCATCCTCAGCGGCGCTCTCTTGGGCTTGCTGCACGCGGTCCTTTCGGTCACCTATAAGACCGACCAGATCATCAGCGGGACGGTGATCAACATCCTGGCGGTGGGGATCACCGGTTATCTCAACCGCCAGCTCTTCTTCGGGGGCCAGATGCCCCATTCCCCTGGCGTGCTCCCCCGCATCGCCCTCCCCGTCCTCTCGGAACTCCCCCTGGTGGGCACCATCTTCAGCCAGCAGCCGATCACCTGGCTGGCGCCGATCCTGGTGATCCTGGTGCACATCCTCCTGTTCCGAACCGTGTGGGGGCTGCGCACCCGGGCGGTGGGCGAGCACCCCCGCGGGGCGGACACCCTGGGCATTGATGTGATCCGCCTCCGTTACCTCAATGTGATCCTGGGGGGCGCCATCGCCGGCCTGGCCGGCGCCTACTTCACCCTGGAATCCGTCCCCGCCTTCGAGCCCTTGATGACCAGCGGCCGGGGCTTCATCTCCCTGGCGGCGATGATCTTCGGGAACTGGACGCCCTTCGGGGCCTGGGCCGCTACTCTCCTGTTCGGGGCCGCCCAAGCCCTCCAGGCCAACGCCCAGCAGTTCGAGTTCCCCGCTCCTTCCCAGTTCGTCGGCATGGTGCCCTATGTGATGACGATGCTGGTGCTCACCGGGATCGTCGGCCGGACGATCCCGCCGGCTGCTGATGGCCAGCCCTATGAACGGGAAACCCTGCCCCCGCGACGGCGGGCGGCCCATCCCTCCCCGCTCCCTCGCTTCCCGGATCAGAACATCCTGGAGGCGGTGGGGATCGTCAAGCGCTTCCCCGGGGTGGTGGCGAACGATCACGTGAACTTCGCCCTGCGCCAGGGAGAGATCCACGCCATCCTCGGGGAGAACGGGGCAGGGAAGACCACCCTCATGAACATCCTCTACGGCCTCTATCATCCCGATGAGGGGGAGATCTACATCAAAGGCCGGTCGGTGGAGATCCGCAGCCCCAGGGATGCCATCCGCCTGGGCATCGGGATGGTCCACCAGCACTTCATGTTGGTCCCAGTGTTCACGGTGACCGAGAACATCATCCTGGGCCAGGAAGTGCGCCGCGGGCCCTTCCTGGACATGCGGCGGGCAATCGAGGAGGTCCGCGCCCTCTCCCAACGCTACGGGCTGGAGGTGGATCCCGAGGCGCGGGTGAAGGACCTGCCGGTGGGGGTCCAGCAGCGAGTGGAGATCTTGAAAGCCCTCTACCGGAAGGCGGACCTCCTGATCCTGGATGAGCCGACGGCGGTGCTGACGCCGCAGGAGACGGAGGAGCTGTTCCGGGTGATGCGCCACCTGCAACAGCAGGGCGTCTCCATCATCTTCATCACCCACAAGCTGAAGGAGGTGATGGCCGTTGCCGATCGGATCACCGTGCTCCGGAACGGCCGAGTGGTGGGCACGCTGACCCCCGGCGAGGCGGATGAGGCGCAGCTAGCGACAATGATGGTCGGCCGCGAGGTGATGCTGACCGTGGAGAAGGCCCCCGCCCGGCCCGGGCCGGAGGTGCTGCGCGTGGAGGACCTCCGGGTCCGCGACGACCGGGGAGCGATGGCCGTGGATGGCGTCCGCTTCACCGTGCGCGCGGGCGAGATCCTGGGGATCGCTGGGGTGCAGGGCAACGGCCAGACGGAGCTAATTGAGGCCCTGGTGGGGTTGCGGCCGGTGGCAGGGGGGCGGATCTTCCTCCTGGGGGAGGAGATCACCCGCCTGCCGCCCCGCCCCCTGATCGAGCGGGGGATGGCCCACATCCCGGAGGACCGCCAGAAACATGGCCTCGTTCTGCCTTACTCCGTCGCCGACAACCTGGTCCTGAACACCTACTATCGCCCCCCCTTCGCCCGGGGCATCCAACGGCAACCCCAGGCGGTTCTCGAGCACGCGCAGCGGCTCATCGCCCTCTACGACATCCGGACCCCGAGCCCCTATACGCCAGTGCGGAGCCTCTCCGGGGGAAACCAGCAGAAGGTGATCGCCGCGCGGGAGCTCTCCCGACCCGTCCGCCTGCTGGTCGCCAACCAGCCCACCCGGGGGCTGGATGTCGGGGCCACGGAATACATCCACCGCAAGATCCTGGAGATGCGGGACCAGGGGGCGGCGGTGTTGCTCGTCTCAACGGAGCTGGATGAGATCTTCTCCCTGGCTGATCGGATCGCGGTGATGTATCGAGGGCGCATCGTCGCCGTCATGGAGGCGGCGGAGGCCACCCTGCAACAGGTGGGGCTGCTGATGGCCGGCGTGATCCCGGCCCAGCAGCTAGCGGTGGAGGGGCGCGCCGACGAATCCGTCCTCTCGGGGAGGCATGGATGAAACGGATCTGCGTGATCGGGGCGGGCTACGTGGGGCTGACTACAGCGGCTTGCCTGGCCGACCTGGGCAACCGAGTGGCCTGCGTGGACATCAACGAGGAAAAGATCGCCATGCTCCAGGAGGGCCGCCTCCCCATCTTCGAGCCAGGGCTTGAGGAGATCATCCGCCGCAACATGAGGGCCGGCCGGCTCTCCTTCACCACCTCTTACGAAGAGGGCATCAACGGCCTGCCGGCGGAGTTCGTCTTCATCGCAGTGGGAACCCCCGAGGGGGTGGATGGGGAGGCAGATCTGCGGTATGTGCGTATGGCGGCTGAGCGCATCGGCGAGGTGATGGATCATCCCCTGATCATCGTGAACAAGAGCACCGTGCCGGTGGGAACTGGAGATTGGGTGGCGGACATCGTGCGCAGCCGACAGCGCCAGCCCATCCCCTTCTGGGTGGTCTCCAACCCGGAGTTCCTTCGGGAAGGATCGGCCGTTTACGATTTTATGAACCCGGATCGGATCGTGCTGGGATCGCTGGATCGGGAGGCGGCGGAGAAGGTGGCCCAGCTCTACCTCCCCTTGCGCAGCACCATCATGATCACCGACCTCCGGACCGCCGAGATGATCAAATACGCCTCCAACGCCTTCCTGGCCACCAAGATCTCCTTCATCAACGAGATCGCGAACATCTGCGAGGCCCTGGGCGCCGACGTCAAGGAGGTGGCCACCGGAATGGGGTTCGACAAGCGCATCGGCCGCGCCTTCCTGGACGCCGGGGTCGGATGGGGGGGCTCATGCTTCCCCAAAGATGTGAAGGCCCTGATCCACATGGCGATCGTCCACGGATGCCATCCACAATTGCTTCAAGCTGTGGTGGAGATCAACCGGGATCAACGGCGGCGGGTGGTGCAAAAGCTCAAGGAGATCCTGGAGGATCTGCATCGCATGGTCATCGGCCTGCTGGGGCTGGCCTTTAAACCGAACACGGATGACATCCGGGAGTCCCCGGCGTTGGAGATCGCCAGCTACCTCCTGCAGGAGGGAGCCATCGTCCGTGCCTACGATCCGGTGGCCATGCCCAACGCCGCCCGCGTCCTGCCCTCGCTGATCATGTGCGCCGACCCCTACGAGCTCGCCCGCGGGGCCGACGCGCTGGTGGTGGTGACCGACTGGAACGAGTTCAAGCACCTGGATCTCCCACGGATCCGGCAGCTCATGCGCCGGCCGGTGATCATCGACGGCCGCAACATCTACGAGCCTGAGATGATGCGGGAGCTAGGGTTCATCTATCGGGGGATCGGCCGGGGATACAACGCCGTGATGGAGGGGAACCCGCAGTTCACTCCGCCGGGAACATCTCGCTCAAAGTGACTAGCCGGAAGCGGGCTGCCAGCTCCGGCAGCGCCCGACGCACCCCTTCCACATTCCAGCCAACGTATCCTCTGCCAGCCGAATCCCCGCCGGCCGAGCGCTGGCCCCACGCCCCTACCCCAGAAGCCCTTGCCCATCGGTGATCCGCATCACCTCCCTCCCTTAGACATCCCCAGTCGGACCCTCCCGATCCCCTCATAGCCGGATGAGACGGTCCACCACCATCACGATGAAGAACATCAGAAGATAAGCATTGGAGGCGTGATAGAGACGGCGGGCATAGGCCTTCGAGGGCTCCCGCCAGAGGCGGAGGGCGAGAAGAAGCAGCCAGGCGTTCAACAGGAGAGCGCCCGCCAGATACACCCAACCCATGGCCCTCATCAGGAAAGGCGCCAGCGCGAGCAAGGCGAGGATGCCAGAGTAGATCAGCACTTGAAGGGCGGCAGGGCGGGCGCCCACGACCACCGGCAACATCGGAATCCCCGCCTCCCGATAGTCCCGCTCCGTCAGGATGGCGAAAGCCCAGGTGTGGGGAGGCGTCCACAGGAAGATCAAGGCGAACAGGAACACCGCCATCGGGTCCACCCGCCCGGTCACCGCCGCCCAACCGACCATCGGGGCGAACCCGCCCGCGGCCCCTCCGATCACGATGTTCTGGGGCGTCCATCGCTTCAACCCGATCGTGTAGATCCCCACATACCAGATCCAGCCGGCCAGCGCCAGCAGCGCTGCCGTCGTGTTCACGAAGGTCCACAGGAGCAAAACGCCGAGGGCGGAGAAGAGCAGGGCAACCCCAGCCGCCTCCCCCCGCCCCAGCCGGCCGGCTGGGATCGGGCGGCGGGCCGTGCGGCGCATCCGCCGATCCAGCTCCGCATCCCAGACGTTGTTCAGCGCGTTGGCCCCCCCGGAGATCAGGAAGCCCCCCAGCAGGGTGTAGATGAACGTGAGGATCGGAGGCAGGCCGCCCTGCGCGATCACCATCGCCCCAGCGGTGGTGACCAGGAGCAGGGCCACGATCCCCGGTTTGGTCAGGGTGAAATAGGGCTCCCACAGGTTCCGCAAGCGGACCGCCTCCTCGGGGATCCCTTCCACCCACTGAGCCTCCCCCAGCGCCCAGGCCCATGCCACCCCCACCGCCGCCCAGATCGCTGTGGCCAGCCCCAGATGCAGCGCGTTCAGAAGAGGCGGGAACCCCATCCACAGGTTGACCGCTCCCAGCCCGATCTGGATCACGTAGAGAAGGAAGGCAACCAGCACCCAGCGGAAGATCCCACGGGACACCTCGCGCCAGGCTGCCAGACGCGCCGTAAGCCAGGCCATGGCCACCCCCACCCCCAGGGCGACCAGCCGGTGCAGCATATGCACGCGGCCCAGGAGATCGCCCGGCCAGATGACCCACCCCTCACAGAACGGCCACGCCACACACGCCCACGAGGCCCCGCTCCCCACCACCGTCGCCCCCACCAGGATGAGGGCGAACAGCCCGAGGCCGACCATTCCAATCCAGCGCATCACACCGGCAGCCGGTTGAAGGGTGGCCAGATCCCGATGGGGCGGACGCGCCGACCAGGGGGCGGCAGCCCGCACGGCCGCGACCAGCGTCAGAGCGAGGATGGTCTGCGCCAGTGCCAGATGGATGGCGACCATCGTGGGGGGAAGCTCCAGGAGCACGGTCAGCCCGCCCAGGAGGGCCTGCCCCAGGATCAGCCCCAACGCCCCGAAGAGCGGGCGATAGAGGTCCGGGCGGCGCTCCTTCCACCACGCCAGGAACGCGGAGAGGGCGAGCAACGGCATCGTGCTCGCCGCCAGCAGCCGGTGGATCCACTCGATCCAGGCCGCTGGATCGGTGATCGGGGGGAACACCCGCCCGTGGCACAGCGGCCAATCCGGGCAGCCCAGGCCCGAGCCTGTGCTGCGCACCAGGGCGCCCCACATTATCAGCAGGCCAATGGCCGCCGCTGTGATCGCCAGCAGGATCCGCAACCCTTTCCGAGCCTTCCCACGCTCCATTGGATGCCCCTGCGGATTGAGCTGGAATCGTGTCCGTCCGCGCCCGTCGTCGCCTCCCCCATTCCCTTATGATATCCAGGAAGATCGCCCCTCTCCAGCACGACCTTCCTGAATTCCATCCTGAGGATCCACTTTAGCACTGGTTCGGAAGATCCCGCCCGGTGAACTTGCGTATTTGGGTTAAGGAAGCGGGGACGATGAGAACGGCCATCGCGCGAGTTCGCGATGCGGGGGGGAAGGGACCCCGCGGGAGGCCCAGGGGGACGGGAGATGTTCACTGGAAGCAATTCGCTCAAGGCCGTTCCTCTTGGACTTGAGAGGACACCGAGCCCCCCGGCGCACCCTTCCGTCGAAGGCGGGTAGAGCCGCGCGGCCGGTAGAACCCCCGCAGGTGGCGCCAACGCCACCAGACCCCCACCGGATAGCCGCACATCTTGGCGATGTCCCCCCACGCCCGGATCAGCGGGATCCAGAGCGCCATGCGGATCCGATCTAACCACGCATAACCTTGCCAGAGCCGGAACAGGCGGCGATAGGGGGTCCGCAGATAGAGCCCACCCCCAAGTAGATACCCCCAAGCGAACAGCGGATGAACCGTGAGGGCAAGGGCGGCGAGGGCCGGGATCAGGCCCAGATAGGTGCTGTATCGGATCGCATGGCGCAGCCGCCACAGGTCCGCCTTCCCATCCCCCCGGGCATATCGGTAATACTGAAGGAAGAACGCCCGCATCGTCGGGCGGGGCCGAAAATAGACCACCGCCTCGGGGGCGAACACAAAGGGGCCGAATCGCTCGCGCAGCGCGAAGTCGAAGATCAGGTCCTCGCAGTAATCCAGCCACTCCGGATAACCGCCGACCGCTTCCCACGCCGCTTTGCGAAAGGCCACCGAGCGGCTGGAGGGCCAGAAGCGATCCGGTCGGATGTCCCGAAGCGCCGGCAGCACGGCCGCTGCCATCGCGACCTCGAAAGGCGTGCGCGGATCCGGGAGGAAGAACCCCGCCACCGCCACGGTCTCCGGCCGCTCCTCGAATGGGCGAACCAGGTGTGCCAGCCAGTCCGGGTGTAGGCGCACCCCCGCGTCGGTCACGGCGATGATCTCCCCTCGCGCGGCCGCGATGGCCCGGTTGCGCCCTTGGGCGATGTTGGCGCCCGGGACCTCGATCACCCGCAAGGGCAGTCGCCGCTCCGCCCGCAGGCGCTCGAGGGTGCCATCCGTGGACCCCCCATCGGCGATGACCACCTCATCGGGGGGGCGGGATTGGAACGCCAGGGAGTCCAGCAGCTCCCCGATGGAGCTCGCCTCGTTTTTGACCGTAGCGACCACCGACACCTGGGCCATCGGAAGCCTCCGGGATCGGGTGCGGGACGGGCCTCCCCCTCGCCCCACGGATACTTTACCGCCCTAGACCACCGGGCCCAAACCCAGCCCCCCGCGCCGACCGCCCTGGGATCCCCCGCTAGCCGAATAGGACCTTAGTCCTACCCCCCCGGCCAAGCCTGCTTTCTTACGGAATTCTTACAATGTGCGCCATTCCGCCACGGTATAGTGATTGATGATCGCACTCAATCGCCTGAGTATGACAAAAGTCAGAACAATCTAACTTTATAAAGGGAGAATATATATGAACAAAATAGCGTCAAGCGGGTGGAAGGCCTTCCGGAATGGGATGGGGTTCCTAGGGTTGATCAGCTTGGGCCTCAGCATATGGCTCCAGGGGATGGCCCATCCGGCGATGGCGGGGACCTCCGTCGTATTGAACGGCTATCAAGTGACGTTCCTGGGGGTCATCGAACATCCGGATCAGACCTCAACGTGGTCGTATGAAGTCCAGCCGGTCTCCGCCTCCAAGGACCTCAGCCACTGGGTGCTGGCGCTCTGCACCGGCTCCCAGGTACTCTCCAGCGATCCGCGTGGGGAGGTCGGGCTGGATCCCACCACGGGGACATGGGGGATCAAATGGGAGCAGCCGCTGCGCACCATGGATGAGCCTCGGCGCTATGTCTTCACGCTGAACGGCTGGTTTGAGGTTGGGAACACTCAAGTGGCGGTGAAAGCCGGCCGGGATCCGGTGCGGGGGGAGATCGATGGCCCCTCCTGCGTCCCCCGCGCGCCGACCGCTACTTCCACACCATCCGTGGAGCCGCCCACTCCCACGCCCACGGCATCGGCTCCCACCCCCACACCATCCGTGGAGCCGCCTGTTCCGACACCGACAACGATCGCTGATCCTCCGGTCCCCACTCCGACCC
>JBEPYX010000037.1:0-9977 GCA_041641155.1 Thermoflexus sp. | reverse complement strand
TCGTGATCCAGCGGCGCAGGCTCTCGTCCTCGGGGAACAGCTCCAGCACCGCCTGGTCCGTGCGGTAGATATCCTCCGGGTCTCCCGAGAGGGCGACCCAGCGGAAGGGACCTTTCCCCTCGCAGAACAGGGGGCGGATGTAGGCCTGGACGAAGCCCGGGTAGGCGAAGGCGTCCTTCACCCCCATCTCGTAGGCCTGCTGGCGCAGGTTGTTCCCGTAATCGAAGACCACCGCCCCCGCCCGGTGGAAGGCCAGCATCGCCTCCACATGGGCGGCCATGCTCTCCTTCGCCCGACGGACATAGGTCTGGGGGTCCCGGGCCCGCAGCGCCTCCGCCTCGAAGACCGAAAGGCCTTGGGGGACATACATCAGGGGATCGTGCGCAGGGGTCTGGTCGGTGACCACATCCGGAACGATGCTGCGGCGGGCCAGCTCGGGGAAGACCTCAGCGGCGTTCCCCAGCAAGCCGATGGATCGGGCCTGCCCGGCCTTCCGGTAGCGCTCCACCCGCCGCAGAGCCTCCTCCAGATCATCGACGATCTCATCGAGGAAGCCGTGATCGAGCCGGCGCTGCGCCCGGCGCGGGTCCACCTCCACGATCAGGCCCACCCCCTCGTTCATGGTGATCGCCAGGGGTTGGGCGCCACCCATCTCCCCCAGCCCCGCCGTCAGCACCCACTTCCCTTTCAGGCTGCCGCCGAAATGGGCGCGGGCGCAGGCGGCCAGGGTCTCATACGTCCCCTGGAGGATCCCCTGGGTGCCGATGTAGATCCAGGCGCCGGCCGTCATCTGGCCGAACATGATCAGGCCCTTGCGCTCCAGCTCGTCGAAGACCTCCCACGTGGCCCAGCGGGGGACCAGGTTGCTGTTGGCAATCAGAACGCGGGGGGCGAGCTCATGGGTGCGGAAGATCGCGACGGGCTTGCCCGACTGCACCAAGAGGGTTTCGTCGGGCTCGAGGTTGCGGAGGGACTCCAGGATGGCGTAGAAACATTCCCAGTTGCGGGCCGCCTTGCCGCGGCCGCCGTAGACGATGAGGTTCGCTGGATCGGCCGCCACCTCGGGATCCAAGTTGTTCTGGATCATCCGATAGGCGGCCTCGATCTGCCAGTTCTTGCAGGTTAAGGTCTTCCCCCGGGGCGCGCGGACCACGGGGGCCGCTCCGCCGGACACCATAGGGGCCTCCCCGTCGCGGCTTGCCCTTCACCTTTAGTGTACTTCACGTCTATAGTAGGGTACATCCGCCCCAAAAGGAGGCAGGGTCGCTATGCGAGGCTTCCTGACCCGCTGGGTCATGAACACGATCGCCCTCTGGGTGGTCTCCCAGATCTATCCCGGGGTCTCGTTCCCGGCGGGCGCCGGGCTGATGGACTTCCTCCTGGCCGGGCTGGTGCTGGGGTTGGCCAACGCCCTTGTCCGCCCGATCCTCCTGCTGATCACCCTGCCCCTGAACCTCCTCACCCTCGGGCTCTTCACCCTCGTCGTGAACGCCCTCACCCTGTATTTAGTGGCCGCCCTCACCGCCCTGAACGTCCGCGGGTTCCCTGCCGCGCTGATCGGCGCGGTGCTGCTCTCAGTCGTCAGCTTCGGGCTGAGCCTGCTGATCCGGGAGAAGTGAGGGCAGGGCGGCCCCGCCCGCTATCCGGGGATCGCTCATCGCCCCCCAACCCGCACCAGGATCGGATCCACCTCGGGCATCGGCATCCGGCCTTGAGCGGCCCACGCCTCCCGGGCCTCCGCGACGACGAACAGGGAGCCGGTCACCAGCACCGGGTCGCTCCCCTCGGCTGCCTCGGCGAACGCCGGACCGACCTCGCCGCGAACCCGCCATGGGAGCCCCAACGCCTCCGCCGCCTCCGCGAGACGCCGCGGATCCGCGGCCCGGGGGTGGCGGGAACGGACGAGCCACGCTTCCTGAACCAACGGCCCCAGCGGCGCGAGAATGGCCCTTGGGTCCTTGTCCGATGAGGCCCCGAAGACCAGGCGCCAGCGGCAGCCGGGGAACACCTCGCGGACGGTCTCTGCCAGCCGCGCCGCCGATGCATCGTTGTGCGCTCCGTCCAGGACGACGGGGGGATTCTCCCGCAGGATCTCAAAACGGCCCGGCCATCGGACCCCCTCCAGTCCCTCCGCGATGGCGGAGTCGGGGATCGCCCACCCTTGCTCCCGCAGCCGCATCACCGCCGCCACCGCAAGGGCAGCGTTCTCCCACTGATGGCGCCCCAACAGGGGCAGGCGGACGGCCCATCGCGATCCGTCCGGGGCACGGATCTCTCCAGCCTGCCCCATGGGGGAGATCGCATGGGGGCCATACCGCCATCCCTCAAGGGTGGAAAGGGGCGCCCCACGCTCTGCAGCCACCCGCCGCAGCACCGCCATCGCTTCCTCGGCCTGGGGGGCTGTGGCTACGGGAACCCCGGGCTTCATGATGCCGGCCTTCTCGAAGGCGATGTGGGCCAACGTCGGGCCCAGGATCTCCGTGTGGTCCAGGCTGAGGGCGGTGATCAGGCAAACGGCCGGCGAGACCACGTTGGTGGAGTCCAGCCGCCCGCCCAATCCCACCTCCACCACCGCGATCTCGACGCCGGACTCCGCGAAGGCAAGGAAGCCCATCGCCGTCAGGACATCGAAGACCGTGAGGGCCGGATCCGCCTCCACCGCTGGGCGGAGGCGCTCGAAGAGATCCACCACCATGCGGGGGGAGATCAATTCCCCGCCGATGCGGATCCGCTCCCGTATCGTGTGCAGATGGGGGGACGTATAGAGGCCGGTGCGGTATCCGGCTGCCCGGAGGATGGCTTCGGCCATTGCGGCGGTTGAGCCCTTGCCCTTGGTGCCCGCGATGTGCACCACCGCGTAGCGCTGTTGGGGGTTCCCCAGGTGCTCCAGCAGGCGCCGGATGGGCTCCAGGCGGAACGCCTCCGGCACCCGGGGCCGCTGCGTCTCGAAATTCGCACGGCCAAACAGCTCGGCCAAGACCGCCCCGTAGGCGCTCTCCTGGCTCACCGAGCGTTTCTCCGTCGAGGAATGGGCGCTCCCTCTGATTTTAGGCCCTCCCGGAGGATCGCCTGGGACAGCTCGGGGGCTCGGGACGCTTAGCCTACGGCCGCACGGGGTGGGCCACTACCAGGCGATGGGTCTCCATCGCGTTAGGAGATGTTCTCACTAATGCGGCAACCGCGCCCCGCGGGTGCGCACCACCGTCCACAGCAAGCCGACGTTGCGGATCAGCACCACGAGCATCACAGCGAGGGCGGTGGCGAGCCGATCGGAGGGAACCTTCCAGAGCATCATCAGGAGGAGGCCGAAGGGGAACGCCACGATGCCCACGCTGGGAAGCCAGCGGAAGCGATAGGCGGCGAGCGCGCCCAGGACATACGCCGGCAGCACCTCCCGGAAGGCCAGGACGAAGAGCGCCCCCGTGGCAGGCCCCAGCCCCCGCCCGCCCCGGTCCAGGCGGATGATCTTATAGAACGGCCAGCAGTGGCCGATCACCGGCGCGACGGCGACCGCGATCCGCTCCGGCAGGCTGAGCCCCGCCCACAGGGCGATCGCCGTGGGGACCGCTCCCTTCCCCAGATCGAACAGGATGGTGATGAGGCCTGGCACCGGCCCAGCCAGCCGCCATGCCCCACCCCCACCCGGGTTGTCCTCAAACGCATGGGGGCTGCGCCCCGTCTTCCACCGTACGAAGATCTCCGCTGGGAGGATCGAACCCAGGAGATACGCCCCGAGGGCCAGCCAAAGCCCCATCTCTCCCTCCGGAACATCGAAGCGGCCCGACATCCCTCCAAAGCGCGGCAGGCTGGTCCAACCCCTGCCGATCCCGAGCTGGCGAGCGGCATCGCCTCTCCTTATCAGTATCAGTTTACGCGCAATGGCGCCGGGGCGATGCGGGGATTCACCCCCTAGACGCCTGTGGAGGCGATCAAGGCACAGGTAGGACCCGTACCGAATCCGGGCCCAGGAGGCTCTCTAGGCGGGCCAGCAGCTCCGGGGAATAGGTCGTGCCCAGGTGGGGGAACCGCAAGCGCACCTGCCGGCGGTCCGGATACACCACCACCACGCTGAAGGGATCCGGGCCCGGCCGCTCTGTCAGCACCCGGTGGACCTCCCGCAGGCGGCGGAGATCTTCTTCGAGCTGATCCGTCCGATGGAAGTAAATCAGGAGATGTCGCGGGGAGGCGGTTCTCGGCCTGGAGGGAGGCGCCGGAGGCTCCTTGGATGGCGGGCCGCTCCGCAAGGGATCCTCTTCCGAATGGGGGTGTGCCTCCCCGCCGGAGGCTTCAGGCCCTG
This sequence comes from Thermoflexus sp., assembly GCA_041641155.1. GTDB lineage: Bacteria > Chloroflexota > Anaerolineae > Thermoflexales > Thermoflexaceae > Thermoflexus. The sequence continues at coordinate 5,680 of JBEPYX010000037.1, read as the reverse complement.
GGACCCCCACGGGGGCGGACGTGTCGAGGGATGAGCCGATCGGCGGGGGGGCGCCTGGTTCGTCAGCGCCGGGCCATCCGGAGGCCCCGTCGGCCGGATCCACAGCCGGACGAGGGCTGGCAGGGGCGTCCAGGGAATTGGAAGGCCGAGGCTCGGGCGGAACCGATGAGGCCGATGGGACCTCCGCCGCCATGGTCTCCTCCCACCGCATCTCCAGGTCCTCTTCGCGGGGCTCCTCCAGTGGCCGCACCACCGTGTCCTGTTGCCGGAGATCCTCCGCCACCACGCGCGGCTCGCGTCCCCCAACCTCCGCCTTGCCGACGACGATGAGGATCGCCTCCGGGCGCGCCAGGTTCCCCTTCTGCTTCCAGAGCCGGGGGAAGACCACCACCTCCACCATCCCATGGATGTCTTCCATGGTGATGTAGGCCATCAGGTCGCCCGACCGCGTGGTGGTGGTCCGCACCGCCCGGACGATCCCGGCCATCTTGACCGTCTGGCCGTGAGCCTCCTCGCTCAGATCGGCGGTGGTGTGGGTGATGAGCGACTGCAGGAGCGGCCATTGTCGGGTGAGCGGGGTCTCGGAGAGATACGTTCCGACCAGCTCCTTCTCCCACTCCAGGATCTGGGATTCCTCCACCTCGGGGAGCGGCGGCAAGGGGCCGATGAGGGAAGCCGCCTCCACCGGGACGCCGGCCAGCGCGAAGAGGCTGAGGATCCCCTGCTGGCGCTCCCGATGGTAGCGGGCGCTGGCCTCCATCAGGCGGTCCAGGACCTCCAGCAGTTGGGCCCGGTTTCCGAAGGCGCTCAGCGCCCCCACCTTCACCAGCGACTCCATCGCCCGCCGGCCGATCTCCTTCAGATCCACCCGCCGGGCGAGGTCGTCCAGATCCCGGAAGGGCCCGCCCTCCCGGCGGGCGGCCAGGATGCGGGCCACCGTTCCTTCCCCCACGTTCTTGACCGCCGCCAGCCCGAAGCGGATGGCCTCCTTTCCCTCCGGCGTCCGCTCGATGGTGAAAGTCGCCTCGCTCCGGTTGATGTCCGGCGGCAGGACGGGGATGCCCAAACGACGGCCCTCGGCCACATAGAGGCCGATCTTTTCGGTCTTGTCCCGGTCCACCGTCATCAGGGCGCATAGATACTCAACCGGGTATTTCGCCTTCAAGTAGGCGGTCTGGACGGTGATGACCGCGTAGGAAGCGGCGTGGGCAGCGTTGAAGCCGTAGCGGGCGAAGAACTCGATATCGCCCCAGATGGCCTCAGCGGTTTCGGGTGGGATGCCGTTGCGGACGCAGCCCTCGATGAACTTCGCCCGGTGCTTGGGGAAGGCCTCGCCTTTCTTTTTGGCCACCACCTTGCGCAGCTCATCCGCCTCGGAAGGGGTGTAGCCGGCCAGGTCGATGGCCACGCGCATGATCTGCTCCTGGTAGACCAGGATGCCCATCGTGCGCTGGAGGATGGGCTCCAGGCGGGGGTGCCGATACTCGATGGGCTCCTGGCCGCGCATGCGGCGGATGTAGTTGGGGATATACTCCAGCGGGCCCGGGCGGTAGAGGGCCAGCGCATCCATCACGTGAGAGAAGGCGCGGGGCTTGAGATCCCGCATCATGCGGCTGAACCCCCGGCCCTCTACCTGGAACACCCCTACCGTCTCGCCCCGGCCGAGCAGGGCGTAGGCCTCCGGCGCGTCCGTCGGGATCGTCTCCAGATCCAGCCGGACGCCGTGCCGCTGGGCCACCAGATCGCAGGTCTCCCGCATGACGGTGAGGGTGGAGAGGCCCAGGAAGTCAATCTTCAGCAGGCCCAAGGCCTCCAAGGCCTCCATGTCGAACTGGGTGACGGGCAGGAGGGCGCTCCCCGCCTCATCGGCTTCCCCGTTCTCCTCCCGGGCGCCCCCCTTCACCCCGGTCGGCCGGTGGAGCGGGACGTAGTCCACCAAGGGGCGGTCGGCGATCACCACGCCTGCCGCGTGCGTGCCGGCGTGGCGCACCGTCCCTTCCAGCTGCATCGCCAGATCCAGGAGCTCCCGGATGTAATCCTTTTCGGCATATAGGCGGCGGAGCTCGCGCCCTTCCTCATTCGATGGATCCAGGAGATCGCGGATGGAGATCTCTTTCCCCGGGATGGCCGGGATGAGCCGGGCCACGCGGTCCACCTCCGGCAACGGGAGGTCCAGCGCCCGCCCCACATCCCGCACCGCCGCCCGCGCCTTCATAGTCCCGAAGGTGATGATCTGCGCCACCCGATCCGCCCCATAGCGGCTCACCGCGTAGCGGATCATCTCGTCCCGGCGGTCGTCCGGGAAATCGATGTCGATATCGGGCATGGACACGCGGGCTGGGTTCAGGAAGCGCTCGAAGATCAGATCCAGCTCGATGGGATCCACCCGGGTGATCCCCAGGCAGTAAGCGACCAGGCTCCCCGCCCCGGAGCCCCGCACGTTCCACCAGATCCCCCGCTCCCGGGCATGGCGGATGAGGTCCCATACGATCAGGAAATAGGCGTCGAACCCCATGCGGTGGATGATCTCCAGCTCCTTATCCAGCCGCTCCCGATAGCCCGGCTTGGGGTGGGGGAAACGCGCCCGGAAGCCTTCCTCCGCCAGATAGCGAAGGTAAGCGGCGGGGTCGGGGAAGCCCGGCGGCGGATCGAACTGGGGCAGGTGGTGCCGGCCGAGCTCCAGGCGGAGGGTGCACATCTCCGCCACGCGGAGCGTGTTGGTCACGGCTTCGGGGGTCTCAGCGAAGAGCTCCCGCATCTCCTCCGGGGAGCGGAGGTAATAAGTGCTATCGCTCATCTTCATGCGGCCGGGGTCCTTCAGGCGCTTACCGGTCTGGATGCAGAGCAGGACATCCTGAAGCCCGGCGTCCTCGGGACGCACGTAGTGGACGTCGTTGGTGGCGACCAGGGGGAGGCCCAGACGTCGGGAGAGGGCCACAAGGCCCCGGTTGATGTCGTCCAGCTCCGGGACCCCCGGGTGGGATTGAAGCTCGAGGAAGAAGCGGCCGGGGAAGCGCTCGGCGAACCAGGCGGCGACGGCCTCGGCCTCCTCCATCCGTCCCTGGGCCAGCAGCCGCGGGATCTCGGCGGAGGGGCATCCGGAGAGGACGATCAAACCCTCCGCGTGGCGCTCCAAGAGGGCTTTATCGATCCGCGGCTTGTAGTAGAAGCCCTCCAGCTGGGCCAGGGTGGCCAGCCGGATGAGGTTGCGCCACCCCTTCTCATCCATCGCCAGGAGGGTGAGGTGATACAGGCTCCGATCGTCTGGCTCCCGGTCCTGAAGGGTACGGCGGGCCAGGTAGGCTTCCATCCCCAGGATCGGCTGGACCCCCGCCTCCAGCGCCTTCTGATAAAAGGCGATCGCCCCGTAGAGGGCGCCGTGGTCCGTCAGGGCGATGGCGGGCATGCCCATCTGGGCCGCCCGGCGCACCAGATCCTCGAGCCGGCTGAGCCCATCGAGCAGCGAATACTCGCTGTGGACATGCAGGTGGACGAACGACATGAGGCCTTCAGGTCGAACAGATTTCCGCCAGGCGGATGAGCGGACCGCGCGCGAGGTCGCTATGTGCACCATTCACTTATACCACGGTCCCCTGCCGCTGGGGAGATAGCGGGGTTCGCTTTAACCTTGGCCGGAGGCGGGCCGCTTCCCTGTTTTCGCGTTCGCGTCCCGCTCCGCGGCAGGAGAGGGGTTGGAGCGCGGGATGGAGAAACTGAACGCCGAGCCCTGCCCGGGGGCGCTTTCCACCCAGATCCGCCCGCCGTGGGCTTCCACGATCGCCCGGGCCAGATAGAGCCCCAAGCCCGTCCCGGGGGTCTGCCGGGCCCGGGCGGGGCTGGCCCGATAGAATCGCTCGAAGATCCGCTCCTGCTCCTCCGGAGGGATCCCGATCCCCTCGTCGGTCACCGTGACGATTACCTCCCGCGGCGTCGTCCGCCCGGAGATGCGGATCGTCCCCCCTTGCGGGGAATACTTAATGGCGTTGCTCACCAGGTTGGCCAGCACCTGCTCCAGGCGGCGGGGATCCCCCTGCACCAACGGGAAATCCGGAGGGAAGTCCACCACGATGAAGTGGCGGTCGGTTTGCGGGCGGAAGCGATCCGCGACCCGCTCCGCCAGCTCGTCCAGGGCCACCTCGACGAACTGCAGCTCCAGGGCGCCGGCCTGCAACCGGGAGGCATCCAGGAGGTTGTCGATTAACTGGGTCAGGCGGTCCGCTTCTTCTTCAATGATCGCGGCGATCTGGCGCACCATCGCCGCATCCCACGTGGTGTCCTCCCGCCGCAGCGTCCCAGCGTAGCCTTTGATGATCGAGACGGGGGTCTTCAGCTCGTGGGAGATGATGGAGATGAAGGTGGACTTCAGTTCCTCCGCCTCCCGGACGCGGGTCATATCCCGAACCACCCCGATGATGTTGACCAGGCGCCCGGTGCGGTCCAGCAACGGAGAGTAGGTGATCCCCACGGCCACCCGCCCCCCGTCGCGGCGGATCAGATCCCCCTCCACGTAGATCGGCTTATCCCCGGCCAGGGGCCACCCGCCCGCTTCCGCTTCCGCGAGGGTCATGCCGGAGCGCCGGGGGTTGAGGACCACCACCTCGTCGTGGGGGCGGCCGATGGCTTCGGCGGGGGACCATCCGGTCAGGCGGGCCATGGCCCGGTTGAAGACCTGGATGTGGTGGGCGGGATCGAGGATGATCACCCCGTCGGCGGTCGCCTCGATGATCGCCTCCAGCCGCCGTTTCTCCGTCGCCAGCTGTTGATATAGCTTGGCGTTGTGGACGGCGATGGCGGCCTGGTCGGCGAAGGCGCGGAGGATCAACCGATCATCATAGGTAAAAGCGGTCCCGAAGGTGCGGAAGACCACGAGGAGGCCCAGGAGGTCCTCCCCCACCATCAGCGGCAGGGCCACCGCCTGCTGGGCGTCGACCCGCAGCCAGCGCGCGATTTGGGTGAGCACCCGCTCCACCTCCGCCCGCCCCCAGGCCTCCGGATACGCCGGCAGCTTCGCGAGCATCGCGTCCAGCTCGCTCCACCGGGCTTCCGGCAGGCCGTAGGCCGCGCGGACGGCGAAGGCGTCGTCCTCCCGGAGGGCGATGAAGGCCACTTGCCCAGCCAGCATCTCCGCCGCAGCCTCGACGACCAGGCGCAGCACCCCGTCGAGATCCAGCTGGGCGGTGATGGCCCGCGTGATCTCCAACAGATAATCGCGCTGCCGTACCCGGAAATCGGTGAGCATCCGGTCCCTGTTCCCTTCGCCGCGTCGCCCCTTGGTTGATTTTATACCCGCCGTCCCCTGGCCGGGGGATCGACGTCAAAGCTCGAGCGCCTCCGCATCCGCGAGCGAGGGGCGTGTAGAGCCCCCAGGGGCCCACCGGGGGCCGACGCCCGATCCACGGCCATCCGCGTCGCCACGCCCGGGCCGGGCGGTTGGGGGCGGACGCCGCACCTGCCAAGCACGAGGGCGATCTCCAAGACCAGCCGGGCGGCGCCGGCCCTGCCCACGCCACGCTTCCTTAATCCGCGAGACCCTTGCGGTGCGGGCTCGCAGCGACGGCGGGCCGCCTCCCGTTGCCCCTGCAGGTTCAGGATCTCCGCCGCCTCGTAGCGGGGCGGGAGCGCCCCCTCTACGGGATGGAGTCGAACGCACGGCGGGAAGTAGCCCATCCGGCCGTGCAAC
>JBEPYX010000036.1:0-10068 GCA_041641155.1 Thermoflexus sp. | reverse complement strand
GTCTGCACTTCCTGTATGGGATCGTCCTGGCTCTGGTCCTTCCCATGGTTTACGCCTACACCCGCGGCCGCGACGGGCGTCGGGAGCAGCTGCTGTACAGCATCGCCTTGATGATCATGGTCGGCCTAACCCTGCGGGCGATCACCACCGGCGGGTAAGCGCCTTCGTCCTGGGGGAAGGAGGGGAAGGGGATGGCGAAGCCCCCGTGCGTCCTGGTGGTGGACGATTCCGTAGATCTGCTGCAGACCCTGAGCGACATCCTCGGGGTGGCCGGGTATGCCGTGCGCACCGCCCCCAGCGCCGAGCGGGCGCTGCAGATCCTCGAAGATGCGGCGGTGGATCTGGTGATCACTGACCTCCGGATGAGCGGGATGGGCGGGATGGCCTTCCTCCGCCGCCTCCGGGAATCCCGGCCGGACCTGCCGGTCATCGCCCTCAGCGGTTTCGCGGACGCCGCGACGGTGACCCAGGCCTTCCGAGAAGGTGCGGTGGACTTCATCGCCAAGCCCTTCACCGCCGAGGAGGTGCTGCAAGCGGTGGCGCGGGCCCTCGCCCATCGCGGGGCGGGCCAGGCCTCCGACGCGGCGAGCGACTCCCCCGCGGGTTCCCTGCTGGTGCCTGCCCAGCGGGCGCAGGCCGACGAGGTCCTGCGGGCGCTGCAGGGCCGGCTGGGGGCGGAGCTGGCGTTGCTGGTGGGGCCAGGCGGCGGGTTGCTGGCCGCCCATGGCTTTGCGGCGGAGCCGACGGCCCAGGCGGTGGCCCGGGGGATCGGGCAGATCGGGGCGCTCTTGGAGCCGCTGGCGGCCGCCCTGGGCGAGCCGGCCTTCGCCGCCCACGCCTGGGAGGGCGAGCGGCGCGCCCTCTACGCCATCCGCCTGGGGAATGGTCGCTTCCTTGTCGTTGTGGTCCCCCGGACGGTGAAGCCCGGCCTGGTCTGGTTGGAGCTCCGGGAGGCCGCCTCCCGGCTGTCGGCGTGGGAGGCAGGGCCGCCGCCAGGTTCTTCCCCTGCGTCCCTCCCCTCCGAAGCGCCCTCGGCCCCGGAGACAGAAACGCCCTTCGCTGGGTGGGAGGAGCCTCCGTCGCCGTTCGAAGGAGAGCTGCTCAGTTACGATGAGGCCCGGGCCCGGGGCCTGATCCCGGATCTTCATGCGGGAGCGGAAGAGGCGGGATGAGGCGAGGCCTCTCGCTTTGCCTCGCGGGGCTTTTCCTCATGGCCGGCTGCGCTGGGCCGGGGGCGGCGCGCCGGCCCCTATTGACCTCCGTCGTCCTCCTGGTTCAGGGGGCGGAGGGGGATCGCGGCCCCTTCGACTTTGCGGCCGGCGGGGTCGCCGCCTTCCAGCGCAGCGAGGGCGTGGTCGTTCCTCTTTTCGCCCTGGGAGAAGATCCCCTCACCTGGGCGCAGCGGATTCGTGAGGCTGCGGAGGAGCCGGCCTATCGGCTCTTCATCATCGGGATGGAGGGTCCGGCCCGCTTGGGCCTGGACCAGGCGCGCCGGTTCCCCGGCAAGCAGTTCGTCCTCCTCGGCCTGGCGGATCCAGAGGAGATCCCGCCCAACGCGTTGGCCATTTCGTTCGATGAGTGGGAAGCAGGGTGGCTGGCCGGGTATATCGCCGGCCATTTGGCAGGACCGGAACGGCGGATCGGGGCGCTGGTCGGCCCGGGATCCGAGGGGGCCCTGGCGGGCTACCGGTGCGGGGCGCGCGCGGCGGGCGTGCCCGTCGAGGGCGTGGCGATGGAGTGGGTGGGCTCGGGTCGGGATCCGGTGGCTGGGTTCGAGGCTGCCCTCCGCCTCTATCGGCGGGGGGTGGAGATCGCGCTGGGGCTGGCCGGGGGCAGCAGCGCCGGCCTCTTCGAGGCGGCGGCGGCCGTAGGGCGCTACGCCATCGGCTTTGGGGCCGATTGGGGGGCGCGGTATGCGGCGATGCGCGCTCCGCCGGCTGAGGCCCTGCTGGGCTCGGTGACGCCGGGAGTTACCGAGGCGGTGCGGCGCGTCCTGCGGCAAGATCGGCGCGGGGGGCTGCCCTTCGGCGCGCGCTGGACGATGGGCCTCTCCACCGGGGGTGTCGAGTGGCGGGGGACCCCCGTGTTCTTCCGGATCGCGCCCGAATGGCTCCAGCGCCAGATCCGGGCCCGGGCCCTGCAGCCGGCGCCGTGCGAGTGAGGGCGGCCGGCGTGCGGGGAGCCCCTTCATCCGTGTTAGAATGAAAAGCCGCTTTCGGATAGATGGTGAAGCGCCCTATTCGGACGATCCGTTGAGGGGGGATGGTGGAGCGGACGATCGAGGAGCCGTTGGAGCGGACGCTGGAGGGGGAGGGGACACTGGAGGCGGCGATCCTCCCCTTGCGGGACATGGTGGTGTTCCCCCGCATGGCCACGCCCATCATCGTGGGCCGCGACAAGTCCCTGCGGGCGGTCGAGGCCGCCGTCCAGCGTGAGGAACCCTTGGTGACCCTCACCCAGCGGGACGAGAACATCGAGGATCCCACCCCGGAGGATCTCTACACTGTAGGGACGTTGGTCTCGGTGGCCCGGATTCTCCGTATGCCTGATGGCACCACCAGCGTCCTGGTCCAGGGGCAGCAGCGGGTCCGGGTGGTGGAATTCATCCAGCAGGAGCCCTACCTGCGCGCGCGGGTCCAGCCCATCCTCGAGCGGACCGACCGCCCTCCGGCCACCGAGGCGCTGATGCGGGCCGTCCTCTCCCAATTCGAGCGGGTGGTGCAGCTGGACCGCGCCGTCCCGGAGGACGCCTATGGCTTCGCGATGAACATTGATGAGCCGGGGTGGCTGGCGGACCTCATCGCCAGCACCCTCAACCTGAAGGCGGCGGAGCAGCAGGAGCTCCTGGAGATCCTTGAGCCCTCGGCGCGGCTCCTGCGCCTCTCCATCCTGCTCGCCCGGCGGCTGGACGTGCTGGAGCTGGAGGGCAAGATCCAGGCCCAAGTTCAGCAGGAGGTGGACCGCACCCAGCGGGAGTTCTACCTGCGGGAACAGATGCGGGCCATCCAGCATGAGCTGGGCGAGGCCGATGTTTACATGCAGGAGATCAACGAGCTGCGGGAGCGGCTCGAGGCCAAGAACCTGCCCGAGGAGGTACGGGCCCGGGCCGAAAAGGAGCTGAACCGCCTTGCCCAGATGCCGCCTCTCTCCCCCGAAGTCAGCATCATCCGCACCTACATTGATTGGATCCTCGAGCTCCCGTGGACCGAGGAGACGGAGGATAACCTGGACATTGCCCATGCGGCGGAGGTGCTGGAGCGGTATCACTATGGGCTGAAGAAGGCCAAGGAGCGAATCTTGGAGTTCCTGGCCGTCCGCAAGCTGGCGGGGGAGCGCAGCCGCAGCCCCATCCTATGCTTCGTGGGGCCGCCGGGGACGGGCAAGACCTCCCTGGGCAAGGCCATTGCCGAGGCCCTAGGCCGCCGCTTCGTCCGCGTCTCTCTGGGCGGGATTCACGATGAGGCGGAGATCCGGGGGCATCGGCGGACCTACATCGGGGCGCTCCCTGGGCGGATCCTTCAAGGCATGGCGCGGGCGGGGACCATCAACCCGGTCTTCATGCTGGATGAGATCGACAAGATCGGGTCGGACTTCCGCGGGGACCCAGCGGCAGCGCTGTTGGAGGTGTTGGACCCTGAGCAGAACCACGCCTTCTCGGACCACTACTTGGAGATTCCGTATAACCTGTCCAAGGTCCTCTTCATCACCACGGCCAACATCCTGGACACGGTGCCGCCGGCGCTGCGGGATCGGTTGGAGGTGATCGAGTTCCCGGGCTACACCGAGGGGGAGAAGGTGCAGATCGCCCGGCGGTTTCTCATCCCGCGCCAGCTCGCGGAGAACGGTCTGGATGGGATCCCATTGAGGATCACCGACGCTGCCCTGCGGCGGATCATCCGGGAGTACACCTCGGAGGCGGGGGTGCGGAACCTGGAGCGGGAGATCGCGGCCATCTGCCGGAAGACGGCGCGGCTGGTGGCCGAGGGGAAGCCGTATCGCCGGGTCATCACCCCGGCGGCCCTGGAGCGCTACCTGGGCCCGCCGCGCTACGATTACGGCCGGGCGGAGGAGACGGACCAGGTGGGGGTGGCCATGGCCCTGGCCTGGACCGAGGCGGGGGGCGAGGTCATGCCGGTGGAGGTCACCCTGATGGAGGGGAAAGGGACGCTGCTGCTGACGGGGCAGCTGGGGGAGGTCATGCAGGAGTCGGCCCAAGCGGCGCTGAGCTACCTGCGCTCGCGGGCGCAGGAGTTCGGGATCCGTCCGAAGCGCTTTGAGAAGACCGATGTGCACATCCATGTCCCTGAGGGGGCCATCCCGAAGGATGGGCCCTCGGCGGGGATCACCATCGCCACCGCGCTGGTCTCCGCCTTCACCGGGATCCCGGTGCGGCGGGACACCGCGATGAGCGGGGAGATCACCCTGCGGGGCCGGGTGCTGCCCATCGGGGGGCTAAAGGAGAAGATCCTGGCCGCCCACCGGGCGGGCCTCCAGCGGGTGATCCTGCCTAAGAAAAACCAGCGGGATCTGGTCGAGCTGCCTCGACGGGAGATCCGGGGGATGACCCTGATCTTCGTGGAGCGCATGGAGGAAGTGCTGCGGGCCGCCCTTGTCCGCCCCCTGCGGATCCGGGGGAGGACCGCGGGCCGGGCGGGGGCGCGGCCATGATCGCCCCTCATCGTGGAGATGCTTCGGGTGGGGAGGCGGTCGGTGGGAGCTCCATACCTCGGCGCGACGGCGGATTCGGCTCGGAGGATGATGGGAGGATTGGGGGGAGCAGGTCCGAACCTGGGCGGAATGGGTTGAGGGATCGCCATGGGGGCCTGCCGGCTCCCTCTCGGTGATGTCGCTGCTGAAGCGGTCAGCCGTTCGGAGAGCAGGCCTCTGGCCCGTGGCCTTCAACTTGACGAAATAAAGCAAGCACATTATTTTCTATAAAACCGGATCTATCCAGGGCTCTGCCCATGCGCTGCTGGTATGCGGTCTCTACCCAACCGAATGCGGAATACCGCGCGGCTGCCCTGCTGGTCCAGAAGGGGCTGGAGGCGTTCCTGCCGGAGATCCCGTCCTGGCGGCCTCGAAGAGGCCCCCGTACGGAACCCCTTTTCTCTAGCTACGTCTTCGTCCGCGCCGAGGGGGCTTGTACCCCGCTGGCGGTCATCGGGTGGACCCCAGGAGGTGCGCCGGCTGGTCGCCTTCGACGGGCGCCCGGCGGTGATCCCGGACCGCGCCACCGCGATGATCCGCCGGTGGCTGGCCGAGGGGATCGGGATGCGGGCGCCGTTCCGCCCCGGGGAGTGGGGGCGCATCGCGGAGGGGCTGCTCCAGGCCCTGGAGGCGGTCTTCGAGGGGCCGATGGCGCCGGCAGCGCGGGTGCGGGTCCTCTTCGAGTTCCTCGGCGCGGTCCACCAGGCCACGGTCCCGGGGACCGCCCTCGCCCCGGCGGCCCCCGTATCGCCGCGCCCTCCTTGGCGCCCTCGCGGGTGGAAACGGTGGATCCGAGGTTGGCGCCCCCAGGATCGGGCGCGTCCTCTCCCGGAGCGGGATCTTCTCCACGTGAAGGGGCTTCTGGGGATGGCTTCGATGCGGAACGCTGAGCCGCCGATCTGCATCGTCGGGGCCTCTATAGCTGGGCTGTTCGCTGCATGGCGGTTGGCCGCCGCGGGGCGTTCGGTGGTGGTGTATGAGCGGGACGGTGGGGCGATCGCCCCGCGCACCCTGATTGTCACGCCGCGCTTGCGGCGGTGGTGGCCGGAGTTCCCCGCGGAAGGGATCCGTCACCGTATCACCGGATTCGACTTGTGGGCCGGGGGGGTGCGGCGGACGATCCCCCTGGCCGAGCCGGACTGGGTGATCGAGCGGGCAGAGGTGCGGGCCTGGCTGGAGCAGCTCGCCCGGGGGGCGGGGGCAGAGATCCGCCGAGGGTGGGCGTTCGCCGGGCGGGAGGGGGACCGGCTGGTTTTCCGCCGGACGGATGGGGTGGAGCATCGGGAGACGGGGTCGGTGGTGCTGGCGGCGGACGGAGCCGCCAGCCGGGTGGTCCGGGCCTTTGGCCTCCCCCGGCCGCGGCGCCTGCTCGTGCTGCAGGCCCGGGTGCGGCTCCCGCCGTGGGCCCATCCCGAGCGGGCGGTCGTGTGGCTGGTTCCAGAGGACACCCCTTACTTCTATTGGCTGATCCCCGAATCGCCCCGCTTCGGCGTCCTGGGCCTGGCGGCGGAGCCCGGACAGCCGATCCGCCAGCGGTTGGATCGCTTCTTGGAGCGGATGGGCTTAGAGCCGCTGGCCTATCAGGGCGGCTCGGTCGCCGCCTATCGGCCCGGCTTGCCGTTCCGGGCCCACCGGGAGGGGTGGACGATCTTCCCGATCGGGGATGCGGGGGGCCAGGTCAAAGTGACCACGGTGGGGGGGACGGTGACCGGGCTGTGGGGGGCGGCCGCGGCGGTGGCCGCGCTGCTGGGGAAGGGAGAGGGCCTGGCCCGGGGGCTGGCCGGGGAGCTGTGGATCCATTGGTTCCTCCGGCGGATCCTGAGTCAGTTCCGGGGGGAGGACTACGCGCGCCTGCTGGAGGGATTGAACCGGCGGGCGATGGGGACGCTGGGACGGATCCCTCGGGACGCCTTCGTCGGTGGGGCCTTGCGCCTGCTCCTGGCCCAGCCGACCCTGCTCGGACCCGCGCTGCGGGCGCTGCTCCGGTGAGCCGGAGGGGCAGGACCTCGGCAACGTTTGGTGACCACGGACGTCCCGGGCTGCCGGTAGGTCGTGGCGGACGGAATGAACGGCGTCCTGGTGCCTCTGTGGGATGGCGCCGCCCTGGCTGGGGCGATCGAGGCCCTGTTGTAAGGATCTGGAGTGGCGGGCCCGACGGGGGATGGTGGCCCAGCGGCTGGCCAGGGCTCAGTTCTCGGACCGCCAGGTGGTAGACCGTATCCTCAGGCCCTATGCGGCGCTGCTGGAAGAGAAAGGGCTCCCGCTTCCGAACGGGCTGATGACCTCCCTCGGGGGTGGGCCCAACGGGGCGATCCGATCCCTGTGAAGCGAAAGAGCCCGCGATGGCTGATCCTGTTCAAATCCTTCCAACCGGTGGTGGCCCGATGGATCTCTCGCTCCGACGCGATGCGCGGGCGTTCCCCTGGCCTCTCGCCCGCGGCTTCTCCTTCTGGGAGCGTCATCTGGCGCTGCTTGCCCTGGACCTCGCGGCGGTCAACGGGGCGCTGCTGGTGGCGCTGGCCGCCCGGCCCCAATACGGCCTGGAGGTGGGCCTGATCGGGCGTCGCCCGCTCTGGTTCTTGGTCCTGAGCCTCCTCTGGCTGCTCTGGGCTTACGCCTTCGATGCCTACGACCTGCGGGTGGCCGGCCAGTTCAAGTCGTCGGCCGCGGCCGTCCTTCGGGCGGGCCTGGTGACCGCGGGCGCCTATCTGCTGATCCCCTACATCACGCCCCCCCTGCCAACTTCCCGCTCGGCCCTCCTGGCCTTCCCGTTCCTTCTCCTGGCGATGCTGCTCGCCGGGCGGGGGCTTTATCGGCTGGTGCTGACCCGACCGGCCTTCCACCGCCGCGTGCTCATCGTGGGGGCGGGCTGGGCAGGCCGCACCCTTGCGGAGGCCCTGGCGGAGCACGGCGACGGCACCTACCGGATCCTCGGCTTCGTGGATGATGATCCAGCGAAGCAAGGGGTCATCCTGGAGGGGCCCGGATGGCGGGGCGCTGTCCTCGGCGACCGCCGCGCCCTGCCCGGGCTGATCCGTCAGCATCAGGTGGACACGCTCGTCCTGGCCATCACCCGCGACATCGACGGCGAGCTCCTGCAGACGCTGGTGGATTGCCTGGAGCTGGGCGTGGAGATCGTCCCGATGCCCGTGCTCTACGAGCAGCTCACCGGGCGGGTGCCCATCGAGCACGTGGGCAGCAACTGGTATGTGGCCATGCCCATCCACCACCCCCTCACCCGGCCCTTCCACCGGCTCGTCAAGCGGGCCTTCGACCTGGTGGGGGCCACCTTGGGGCTCCTCGTCCTGGCCCCTCTGTTCCCCTTGATCGCCCTGGCCATCTACTTGGACTCCCCAGGCCCGATCTTCTACACCCAGGCGCGGGTGGGCGAGGGCGGGCGCATCTTCCGGCTCTACAAGTTCCGGACCATGGTCCCGGATGCAGAGCGAGGAGGGGCCGTGTGGGCGCAGGAGAACGATCCGCGGGTCACGCGGGTGGGCCGCCTCCTGCGCAAGACCCATCTCGATGAGTTCCCCCAGTTCCTGAACATCCTCAAAGGGGAAATGAGCGCCGTGGGGCCCCGCCCAGAGCGCCCCGAGTTCGTGGAGGAGCTCGCCCGCGAGATCCCCTTCTACCGGGTGCGCCACGCCGTCAAGCCCGGTATGGCCGGGTGGGCGCTGGTCAAGCACGGCTACGCCGCCTCCAAAGAAGAGGCCATGGTCCGCCTGCAATACGACCTCTATTACATCAAGCACTGGTCCCTCTGGCTGGACCTGGTGATCTTGGCCAAGACGGTCCTGGACACGGTGACGCTGCGGGGACGGGCGTAAGGGAGGATCCTCACCGGCGGGAGGGCGGCGAGGTTCCCCGCGCCGTGAGGCGCTTGCGTGGACGAATGGGATCCCCTGGGGAGGTCTGGAGCCTCCGGCCCGCTCCTCGGATTCCGCGCGCATCAGAGGGGAGGCCCCCGCGAGGCCGGAAGGGAACGGGGCTGCATAAGGGGAGAGAGGCGGGCGGCGCCAACCCCCGCGAGGGATTAGAGCTCAGGCGGAACACGGATAAGGAGGATCGACTGACGAAGGGCGAGGCGGTGATGCGGATCGTGGTCACCGGCGGGGCGGGGTTCATCGGCTCCCATATCGTGGAGGCATGCCTCCGGGCCGGGCACGAGGTCCTGGTCCTGGACAACCTGAGCCGGGGCCGGCGGGAGAACCTCCCCCCCGACGTCCCCCTCGTGACAATGGATATCCGGGACCCGGCCCTCGAGGCGGTCTTCCGGCGGTTCCGGCCGGAGGCCCTCAGCCACCAGGCCGCCCAGATCGATGTGGCCGCCTCGGTCGCCGATCCGGCCGAGGACGCCTCGGTCAACCTCCTGGGGACCCTCAACGTCCTGCAGGCGGCCGTCCGCGCGGGCGTGCGCCGGGTCGTTGTGGCCTCCAGCGCCGCCGTCTACGGAGAGCCGGAGCAGCTGCCGGTGTTGGAGGACCACCCGCTGCGCCCGATCTCCCCGTATGGCCTGAGCAAGATGGCCATGGAGGCCTACGTCCGGTGGTTCGGGGCGCGCTACGGGCTGGAGTGGGTGATCCTGCGCTACGGCAACGTCTATGGCCCTCGCCAGCCGGCCGCCGGTGAGGCGGGCGTGGTGGCCCGCTTCCTCGCGGCGGTGCGCAACGGGGAGCCGCCAGTGATCCACGGGGACGGGAGACAGACCCGGGATTTCGTCCACGTGGCCGACGTGGCGCGGGCGAACCTCCTGGCCCTGGAGCGGGGAGCGACGGGGATCTACAACATCGGCACCGGGCGCGAGGTCTCCATCCGGGCGCTGTGGGAGCGGATGCGCGCCCGCCTTGGATCCCCGAGGGAACCCATCTACGGGCCACCGCGGCCGGGGGACATCCGGCGGATGGCCCTGGCGGTGGCGCGGGCGGCTGTGGCGTTGGGCTGGCAGCCCACGATCGGTCTGGAGGAGGGGCTAGCGGGCTTGATCGAGGAGGCGGGATGCGTGCCCGGATGAGGATCCGCCGTTTCGGTCCGCTGGCCCTCGCAGCCCTCGTCGGGCTCAGCCTCGGGCTCGGGGTCCGGCCGTACGCCTTGGCAGTCTTCCACACCGCCCAGGGGATGGCCGCCCTGGACGAGGCCCTGCGCCCTGTGTTCCCCGACCGCCTGGCCCCGGAGCATATCCTCGACCCAGGTCGGCTGGCCCAGGGCGTCGCCCACCTGCAGGCGGCCCTGGCCTGGGATCCGCGCCATCGGGCGGCCCGGCGTGGGCTCGCCCGGGCCTACGCCGCCCAGAATCGGCCGGACCTTGCCCTGGAGGCCTTGCGGCCGGCCCTCTCGGCCTTTCCCAACGATCCCCTCCTC
>JBEPYX010000035.1:0-10116 GCA_041641155.1 Thermoflexus sp. | reverse complement strand
CTTGCCCGATGCGCGCCGTATTCCTGGATCGTGACGGGGTGATCTGCGAGAACCGGCCCGACCACGTGAAGTCGTGGTCGGAGTTCCACTTCCTGCCCGGGGCGCTCCTCGCCATGCGCCGCCTCGCGGCGACCCCTTTCCGCATCGTCGTTGTGACCAACCAGGCCATCATCCATCGCGGAACCGTCCCCGCCAGCACCGTGGAGGAGATCCACGAGCGGATGGCCCGGGCCGTCCGCCGGTTCGGGGGACGGCTGGACGCCATCTACTACTGCCCGCATCGGCCCGAGGAAGGTTGCCCCTGCCGCAAGCCGAAGCCCGGGCTTCTGCTCCAGGCGAGGCGGGACTTGGGAATCCAGCTGGAGGGTTCGTATCTGATCGGGGATGCCCTGACCGATGTGGAGGCGGCCCTTGCCGTCGGATGCCAGCCCATCCTGGTCCGGACGGGACGGGGGGCGGCCCAGGTCGAGCAGGTGATCCGGCGCGCTCCAGGGATCCCGGTTTTTGCAGATCTGCTGGAGGCGGCGATGTGGATCATTCACCGTGAGGTAGAGGCCCTCGCAACCCCGCCGCTGAGGGTGAAGGATGTTCCGCTGGTTGCGCCGCTGGGCTAAGGCGCTCGATCTCTATGTCCGCACCCAATCCACCGGGTGGGGGGCTTACTTCGTGGAGCAATTCCTGATGGCCCTTCTCCGGGATCTGCCAGGGGTGATCGGGATTGGGCTGCGCGGGGCAGTTTACCGGCTGATCCTGAACGCCCACGGATTCCCCGGGATCGCCCGCGGGGTCCGCCTGGCCCAACCTCGGCGCATCACCTTAGGCCGGGGGGTTTACCTGGATGAGGGGGTCTACCTCCACGCGTGTCCGAATGGTATCACCATCGGCGATGGGACGGTGATCATGCACGGCTCGGTGCTCCATGTCTACAACTTCCGAGGACTTCCCCACGCCGGCATCACCATCGGGCGGCGGTGCTTCATCGGAGAATACAACGTCATCCGGGGACAAGGTGGCGTGACGATAGGGGACTTCGTCTATACGGGCCCGCTGGTCCAAATCCTGGCCGTCAACCATGTCTTCCAGGACCCTCACCGTCCGATCGCCGAGCAGGGGATCACGGCCCACGGGATCATCATCGAGGACGATGTCTGGCTGGGCGGGGGGGTGGTGGTCCTCGATGGGGTGCGCATCGGCCGGGGGGCGGTGGTGGGAGCGGGCGCGGTGGTGACGGAAGACCTCCCGCCCTATGCCATCGCGGTCGGCGTCCCCGCGCGGGTGGTGGGGAGCCGGCTGGACCGCCCACGGCCGGCGAAAGGCCCGATCTTCCACGGCGGCCTGCCCACCGTGCAAACGTCAGTCCTGGCTCAGGAGGAGTCCTCATGAGCACGCTGTCCATCGTGATCCCCGCTTACAACGAGGAAGGCGCGATCCAAGCCGTGCTGGATCGGATGCGGGCGGTCGCGCCCGCGCTGCGGGAGGCAGGCCTGCGCGAGTGGGAGATCATCGTGGTGGACGACGGATCGCAGGACCGCACGGCGGAGATTGTGGCTGCCTATCCCGAGGTCCGCCTGATCCGCCACCCGGTTAATCGGGGCTACGGGGCGGCGCTCAAGACGGGTTTCGCCCAGGCCCGGGGAGAGTGGCTGGCCTTCCTGGATGCCGATGCCACCTACCCGCCGGAGTCGCTCCCTGAGCTCTACCGGGTTGCCCGCGCTCGAGGGGCTGATCTGGTGGTCGGCTCCCGCATGGGCGGAGCCGACTCGGAGATGCCGCTGGTGCGGCGGGTCGGCAACTGGGGGTTCGCCGTCCTGCTCCGCCTGCTAGGGGGCACCGCCGTCAGCGACAGCGCCAGCGGCATGCGGTTGCTGCGCCGGGAGATCCTCGAGCGCCTGTATCCCCTGCCCGATGGCTTGAACTTCACCCCGGCGATGAGCGCGCGGGCAATCTACGAGAACTTGCGGGTGATCGAGGTCCCCATCCCTTACCGCGAGCGTCTAGGGCAATCCAAACTGCACCCATTGCGCGACGGCGTGCGCTTCCTCCATGCCATCGTTTGGACCGTGATGACCTACAACCCGGTGCGGGTGCTCGGGATGGCCGGCTTCGGGCTGGGGATCCTGGGCGTGGCTCTGGGAGCGAGCGCGATCCTGTGGCCGGGCCCGCGCGGGTGGCCTTTCCCCCGCCTCTTCGCTGCTGTAGTGCTCATCGCCCTCGGCCTGCATCTCTTCGCCGTGGGGGCACTCTTCAACTACATCGTCTCGCTGTTCCACAAGCGACCCATCCGGCAGGGTCTGTTCGGCCGCCCCCTGTTCCGCCGCCCCCTGGAGCATCGCTTCTTACCCATGGGGCTCCTCAGCGTCGCGGCCGGCCTGGGCCTTTACGGATGGGCGGCCCTGGCCCGGCTCACCGCGCCCCCCTTCCCGGCCCCCTGGTTCGTCCCTGCGGTCAGCGCCCTGGCGGTGGTGATGGGCGTGGACCTCCTGACCGCTGGGCTCTTAGTCCGCGCGCTGGCCGAGCTGAGCCAGCGGGAGCTGCGGATCCGCCAGGATCTGGAGCCGGAACATGTCCGCGCGCCCTCCGAGGCGCCCCGCCCAGGATCCGTCTCGATTTCCCATCCCGTGTAGCGCGCCCCTCCATCCTGCCGGGGCGGCATGGGAAGTCCTCGCCCCGGCGATTCCAGTGGAGAAGACGACAATGTGATCGGTTCATCGGAGATGAGCCGTTGGGCATGGCGATTTGTCCTTCTGGGAGGGATGGGGCTTTCCCTCTTGTTTTCGTCATGGCTGCCCTCCACGAACGCGAGGGCCTCGACAGGGTTATCCCTGCGCTTTTACGGCAACGGCAGCGGGGACATCGACCGGGTGAAGATCCTCGTGGAGGGCCGGACCCTCAATGTCGGCGGGGATTTCACCCTGGAGTGGTGGATGAAGGCGACGCTGGTGGAGAACCCCAGCCTGGCCTGTGAGACGGGCGAAGGAGATCGCTGGATCTACGGCAACATCCTCTTCGACCGCGACGTCTTCGGGGCCGGGGACTACGGGGATTATGGGGTCTCCCTCGCCGGGGGGCGGATCGCCTTCGGGGTCAACCGGCTCGGGGCCGGGTTCACCCTCTGTGGGACGCAAGCCGTCGCCGACGGCCAGTGGCACCACATCGCGGTCACCCGCCGCCAGCGGGACGGACAGATGCGGATCTTTGTGGACGGTCAGCTGGATGCGGAGGGATTCGGGCCCGCGGGGGACATCCAGTATCGGGACGGCCGTTGGACCACCTATCCCAATGATCCCTACCTGGTCATCGGGGCGGAGAAACACGATCTCGATCGCAACGCTTATCCCGCCTACAGCGGGTGGATCGACGAAGTGCGGATCTCGCGGATCGTGCGCTACGACGAGCCGTTCTCACCACCCGCCGCCCCGTTCGCGCCGGACACGGACACGGTGGCCCTTTTTCATTTCGATGAGGGGCCGGAGGGGCCATGCATGGGTGTGGTGGAGGACGCCACGGCGGCCAACGACGGAGCGTGCCGCTACGGATCGGTGGATCGACCGCCCGGGCCGGTCTATCACCGCGATACGCCCTTTGCATCGGACATCCCGCCCACCATTCTCTCCGGGCCTGCCGTGTTCCCCCTGGCCACGACGGCCGGGGTGACCTGGACCACGGACGTGGAGGCCACTAGCGAGGTCCGATGGGGGACCTCCTGCGGGGAATGGTCCAAATCCCTTCAGAGTCCGATCCTGACCCGCACCCACTCCGTAGTCCTCAGCGGCCTGAGCCCCAATGCGTCCTACTGTTTGCAGGTTCGGTCGGCCAACGGGGCGGGCAGCACCCCATGGACGCCGGAGGGGGGCCTGACCTTCACCACTCGATCCACCGAGTTCCGGATCTATCTCCCGCTGGTATCCCGTTGAGCGGGCGCGCGCAGCGTGAGGGCCGGCCCTGGCCCGTTCCCATGGGACACCCCCAGGGAGCGCCTTTATGGAGGAGGCCGATGGATTCAAAAGGCACCGGACGACCTTCGAGGGGAAGGGCGCGGGTTCGGTGCGGGCTGCTGAGGTTTGTCATGTCGGTCGGGATCGTCCTGACGCATCCCGGATGGGTCGGGGCGTCGGCCGACCGCGTGGCGGGGAGCTGGGAGAGCTGGACCGTGGATTGGCGAGGGGAAGCCCACGAAGTGCGGATCTATCGACCCGCGGGCTTCCCCAGCCACCGGCCCTATCCGGTGGTCTATTTGCTGTCCGGCTGGGCCATGGGGCTCGGGATGTGGGAGCGGCCTGATCTCGAGCAGGCCGCGGATGCGGCTCAGGTCCTGCTGGTGGCCTTGCAGGGGGAGGATGAGGGGGTCCCTTCCTACTACTCTATCTATGCAGGCCTTCCATGGCCTGGGGGGTCCGCGTGGCAGGTTTCGTTTTACGACTGGTTCTTCCGGGGGGTCCTCCCTTGGGTGGAGGGCCGCTATCCGGTGCGGCGGGATCCCGGCGGGCGGGCGCTGGTGGGGTTCTCGATGGGCGGGAAGGGGGCGTTCTCGCTGGCCGCCCATCGGCCGGACCAGTTCGCCGCCGCGGTCTCGATCGGGGGGGTGCTGGATCTGAGCCTTCACGATTCGCCGGCCCTCCGCGCGGTTTATGGCCCGCCGGGGGCGGATCCGCTCCGCGCCGCGGCGGACAACCCCGTTGTGCTGGCCCTGAACCTGAAGGGGTTGACCCTGATGCTCTTCCACGGCGCCGCCGATCCGGAGGTCAGCCCGATCCAAAGCCGTCGGATGCATGAAGCCCTTCAGGCCCTCGGGTATCCCCACTACTGGGAGGAGACCCCGGGGCTGGGCCATTCGATCTCCGCGGCGCAAATCGCCCGGATCTTCAGAGCGCTGGAAGAGGCCTTCCGCTCGCCCCGCCGTCCGCCGGATCGCTGGTCCTATCGGTTCGCGATGGACCGCGCCCGGACCGTCTATGGGATGACGGTGATAAAGACCGACCCGGCGACCTGGACTGAGCTTCGGGAGGTGGATGTGGGAGGGCTCGAGGTGCGCAGTGGGGATCCGGTCGTCTTGATCACGCCGCCGTGGTATCCCCCGGGGGCCTCGCTGTCCATCCGGATCCAGGATGCGACAGGCAGGATTGTGGAGGCGGAGCGCCCGGCGATCGCGCGCGGAGGACGCCTGCGGCTGGAGCTGCCCGCCGGTCATTGGCGGATCACCGTCACGGGGTTAGCCCTGGCGCCGTCGGATGGCTTCCGCGCATCCCCCACGCCGGCGGTCCTGGATCCCATCCGGCCGTTGCGCCGCAAGCCGCTTTGTCCGGAGTCGGATCTCATCTGCTATCGCTTCTCGTGAACCGGGAGATGCAATAACGAATTCCTATCAATTTACCCCCCAAGTCCTAACGCGGTTTCGTTACCGTGTGTCCATGCCAGTGATGATGTGAAACGATCGTCCGCGCCCGCAATGGAGCTCGAAACGCCGATGAGGGCGTGCGGTGCCCTCTGAGAATTGGGGAGGATGGGGAAGTGGCCTTCGGCGGCCCCCACTCCCGCGGACAGGGGACCTCAAGCGATGGAGGGAAATCCCCATTGGGACAGGAGGACCAGGTGGCAACCCGAACGTCGGTTGAAGTCGTGGGCCCGGAGGAGCTGCGCCGCAACCTGGGCACGCGGCGGATCCCACCGTTGCCGGCACCGAAATTCCCGGACGCCAGCGCGGTGGTGCAACGGCTACGACCGCCCCGCTCGTCGGAGGCGGTGGACGTGTTGCTGGTGAACCCGCCCTCGCCGGATGGAGCGGTTTGGATCCGCAGCCAGCACCGTGTGGGCCGCCGCTCGCGGGAGAACATGATCTGGCCTCAGGTGAGCCTCGCCCAAATGGCCGCGATGCTCCATCCGGACTACAGCGTGGAGATCGTGGACGCTATCGCCCTGCGGATGGACTGGAAGGAGTTCGAGGACCTGTTGCGCCGCAAGCAGCCCAAATATTACATCACCCAGGTCACCGCCCCGACCCTGACCAACGACATGTATGGGGCCTTCCTGGCCCGGAGCCTGGGGGCCAAGACCATCGCCTTCGGCACCCACGTGACCCCCATGCCGATCCCCACGATGGAGGCCTACCCGGCCCTGGATTTCATCCTCCGCGGGGAACCGGAGCTCACCCTGCGCGAGCTGATCGACACCCTCGAGGGCCAGGTCCCCGAGGGCCATCTCCGGCGTCTGTTCGAGGACAGCGACCCGGAGTGGTTCCCGCTGAACGAGGGGGAGGCCCGCAGGTGGCCGCTGGAGGAGAAACTGGGCCGCATCAAGGGGCTGGTCTGGCGCCACAACGGGCAGATCCGGGTGAACCGCGATCGCCCCTTCATCCGCAACCTGGATGACATGCCCTTGCCCCTGCATCACCTCCTGCCGCTCGATCGCTACCGAGCGCCCATGATCCGAGGGCCCTACACCTTCATCGTCACCAGCCGGGGTTGCACCGCTGGATGCACCTATTGCATCAAGCACGTGAGCTATCAGTATTCGATCCGCCTGCGCTCCCCCGAAAACATCGTCGAGGAGATCCGCCATCTGGTGGACCTGGGGATCCGGAACATCCATATGTATGCGGATCTTTTCACCATCAGCCGGGATCAGGTGGTGGGGCTGTGCGACCTCCTAATCCGGGAGGGGATCCGGATCCGCTGGACTTGCAACAGCCGGGTGGATTATGTGGACCGGGAGATGCTGCACAAGATGGCCCGCGCTGGATGTTGGCTGATCTCATGGGGGATCGAGTCGGCCAACGAGCAGATCCTCAAGGGGGTGCGGAAAGGA
Organism: Thermoflexus sp.; assembly: GCA_041641155.1. Lineage (GTDB taxonomy): Bacteria > Chloroflexota > Anaerolineae > Thermoflexales > Thermoflexaceae > Thermoflexus. The sequence continues at coordinate 3,315 of JBEPYX010000035.1, read as the reverse complement.
TACCGCCTGGAGCAGGCCCCCCAGGCGCTGCGTTGGGCAAAGGAGGCCGGCATCAAGAATTGGGGTTATTTCATCATCGGGCTGCCCGGCGAGACCGAGGAAACCATTCGGCAGACGATCGACTTCGCCAAATCCTTGCCCCTGGACCTGGCCCTCTTCCACATCGCGGCGCCGTATCCGGGCACTCCGTTCTTCTTCCAAGTGGTGGAGAATAACTGGTTCCGGCCCGGCACAGCTTGGGAGGAAGTGGATATGGATCGCTCAACGGTCCTGGATTATCCCGGGCTGCCGGCGGAACGGCTGGAATACTGGCAGAAGCGGGCCTTCCGGGAATGGGCGCTGCGCCCTGGTCCGATCCTCACCTTCTTGAAGGGTGCGATGGACCCCGCCGTGCTGGGATCCGCAGCGGAGGTCGCGATCCGTCACGTGCGATGGCTGCTGGGCATGGAGTGATCCGGTCGGAGTGATGTCCCCATGAGCTCGTCCCCCTCTCCATCGATCTCCAGAGCCCCCCGGCTGCCATGGCTAGATGCCATGCGGGGCCTGGCCATCCTGATGATCGTGCTCTACCACATCACGATCGCCATCTATGGGACCCCGTGGTTCGCCCACCCTCAGAACCGCTGGCCAGGCCTGGAGGCGCGCCTGGCTCAGGTCCGGCCGCTTCCTCAGGAGAACCTGCTGGCCTTCGTCTTGGCTAACTTGCTCCGCTACGGGGGCTGGCTGGGCTACCAAGGGACTGGGGTGTTTCTGATCCTCAGCGGCTTCGGGCTCACTTGGGCGCTGGTCAGCCGCTCCCGCGCGGCGGAGATCGACCGGCGGGCCTTTTACCTCCGCCGGTTCCTGCGCCTGTTCCCCCTCTACTGGATCGGCCATCTCTTCTTCCTAGGCTTCAACAATCTATCCGGCTGGCAGCCCTTCTCGGCATTGGATCTCCGTTTCGCCCTGAGCATGTTGGGGATCCGGTTCCTTCCGGAGGTCTTCCACTTCATCTCCCCGGCCTGGTGGTTCATCGTCCTCATCATGCAGCTCTACGCTGTCTTCCCATTCCTGTGGGCTGCCCTGAAACGCATGGGGCTCCTTCGCTTCTGGATCGGGACGGCGCTGCTGGCGGCGGCCAGCCGGGGGATCGGCTTCTTCCTTCTGCCCGTCGACCGCGAGATGTGGTCCCGCGGGTTGCTCTTCACCTCCCGCCTGGCGGAGTTCGCCATCGGGATGGGGCTGGCCTGGTGGGCGGCGGGGGAGGTCCGGCGCGTGGAGGGGATGCTTCGCTCGCCCCGTTCTTGGATCGCCTTGGCCTGTTTGTATGCGTTGGGCTTGGCGCTCTCATTCACGCTGCCCGGCGCCGTCGTGGCCCCTATGCTGATCTCCCCAGCCGCGGCCGGCTTCCTGCTGCTCTTGGCTCGGGATCTCCTGCCCCGCCTCCGCGGGGTCCACCGGGCGCTCTCCGCCCTGGGTGCTTACTCCTATGGGGTGATGGTGTTCCACCAGCCGATCCTGTGGGCCTTCGTCACCTGGCTTTGGCCGTTTTCCATGCCCCTCCCGCTCCGGCTGGGAGCCATCGGCCTGGTGGCCACCCTCACGTTCTTCGGATCGGCCACTTTGGAGCAGGCGACGAATCGCCTCCTGCGGGTGCGCCCCCTGAGCCAGGTTTTCCCACAGCCGGGCTCTTACGCGCTCCTGCCCGCCTGCATGGAACCGCTATCCCTTCATCGAGGATCATAAATACGGCACGGAGGAAAGAAGATGAGCGGCGTGCAACGGGCGTTGGTGCGGGCGGGACTCTCCTTCGGGGCCGCCGGGATCCTGCTGGCCCTGTGGCTGGGTGCCGCCTTGTGGTTCGCCTCCCCACCCCTTCCCCATGCCCGCGCGCAGGGGACTGGGGTAATCACCCATACCACCGTGGCGGACTTCACCGCATCCTGCGTGATCTCCACCAACATCTCGGTGGCCAGCGCGGGCGACGGTGAGCTGCGCCTCGCGGCCAGCGTGGAGGATTATTTCGATGGGACCGCCCTGGACGCCACGCGCTGGATCACCAACATCTCGAATCCCGACGCCGGATCTGGTCAAAGCCTGATCATGGGAAACGGCCTCATCACCCTGAACGGCGTCTATCTACGCTCCGTGCTCACGATGACCCAGCTCCCGATGTTCTTCGAAGCCCGCGCCCGCCTAATGCAAAGCCCAGACACATCCGGAGAGCCAGACCTGGGGTTCTATCGGGAGATCGGGCCCCTTTACAACCCGCCGACTACCACCAGCTCGATCCGGCTGTTTATCATGGGGAATGGAGATCGGAACAACCTGATTGTGCGCGCTCGCGATGACGGAGCCTCCATCCTCGACGTCGACATCCCCGACCCAGATGAAACCCAGTTCCACACATTCCGGATCGAATGGCTGCCCGATGAAACCCGCTACCTGATCGACAACACACCCCCGGCGACCATCGCTGTAAGCACCACGGTGATCACCTCATGGGTGTTCCTCTACCACCAGACGCCCTCTTCCTATGGAAGCACCCCAATGGACATCGATTGGGTCCGCGCGGGGCAATATGCCCCCAGCGGAACATATACTTCCTGTCCGCAAGATGCGGGGCAGAAGGTGCGGTGGACCACCCTCTCCTGGGATGCGGACACGCCGGCCGGAACCACGCTGGCTTTCCGCGTTCGCACCTCGATGGACGGCGCGACATGGTCCCCGTGGTCCGACCCGCTCTCCCCTGGTCCGGACAACATCCCGCCGAGCCTGGCCTTCGCCCGCTACCTGCAATACCGGGTGGAGATGGGCACGCAGGACCCCCTGACCTCCCCAGAGGTCCGCCAGGTCGTCCTTCGCTCGATGGAACTAGCGGATCTCAGTGTGCAGAAGGTCGCCTCCACGGGATCGGTCTTAGCGGGAACGGAACTGACCTATACCATCCGAGTGACAAACAGCGGCCCATTGAACGCCGGAGATGTCCGCGTGACGGACACCCTCCCCGCCGGTGTGACGCTGCTCAGCCTTTCCACCTCCCAAGGCACATGTGCCGTCACGATCTGCGATCTGGGGACGCTCAACGCGGGGAGTGCTGCCGTTCTGACGCTCCGGGTGCGGGTGAACAGCGACACACCGGATGGAACACTCCTCAACACAGTCGCCGTGGGCACCTCTAGCCCGGATGATCCGGCCAACAACACCGCTACCGTTTCCACCACTGTGCAGACCCAGGCGGATCTGGGGCTTACGTGGAGCGATGATCCGGATCCTGTGCCTGCGGGGGGTGTTTTGACCTACACGGCCCTCGTGGACAACGGGGGGCCTTCGGAT
>JBEPYX010000034.1:0-10292 GCA_041641155.1 Thermoflexus sp. | reverse complement strand
GGAAGCCCCAGCCGGTCCCAGGGGCCTCGTTGCGGATCACCGTGAACCCGGCCCAGCGCGTGGTCATCCTTCGCGCCCCCAAGCGGGTCTTCGGGGCTGATTTCGATCCGTGGACGGCCGCTTACCTGGCGGTGGTCCTGAGCCAGGAGGGGTTCCCGTCGCCGGGCGTGTGGCGGGTGCGGGATGTCCTACCGCGGGCGGCGCAGTGGCGGCTGGGCGGCGGGCCGGAGGACACCAACCACACCCGCATCCTGGACGTGGCCTGGCCTGCCGGGGCGCAGCCGACGCAGGAGGCGATGCTCTCCGCCTATCGGCCGTCGAAGGAGACGAACATGGACCTTCTGGGGCCGGACGACTTTCCGCGGTTGCGGATGGTGCGGCCTCCAGCTCCATAGGGGGAGAGGCAGGGAGCATCTCCGGACGCGCCGCTGAGAGCGATTCCGATCATCGGGATGCGGGGGGATCGGCGGGGGTGGCGAGGGCGTAGATGGCCTCCAGGGCATCCCGCCACGGCGCCCACTCGGGGCGCCCCCGGTGGCGCTCGAGGAGGGCTCGAAGGGCGGGCCAGCCGGGGAACGCCCCGATCACCCCCCACACGGTGCAGGCGATGGCTCCGGCGGCGTTGCCCAGGAGGGCGGCGGCAGCGGGGTGCAGGCCGCGGGCGAGGCCGACCAGGAAGCCGGCGTCGAAGGCGTCCCCAGCGCCGGTGGTATCCACCACGGGGACCGTGAAGGCGGGGATCTGGAGGTCCTCTCCTTCGCGCCCCAGGAGGCGGCAGCCCTCGGCCCCCCGTTTGATGACGATCCACTGCAGCCGCTCGGCCGCTCGGAACCCCTGCCGGGGATCGGGGCCGAGGAGGAGGGCAGCTTCCCCCTCGCTCAAGAAAAGAGCGTCGCTCCAGCGGAGGGCCTGCCACACCGCCTCCGGGGCCATCCGGCAGGCGGGCAGCCCGGGATCCAGGGTGCAGCGACAGCCAGCCCCCCAGGCGGCCTCCAGCAGGGTCATCGCAGCGGAGCGCATGGGGCTCTCGTCCAGAAGCGCGTAGCCTGAAACGTGGAGGAACGCGGCGCGGGGGAGCAGGGCGCGGGCAGCCGCCTCCAGGTGAAAAAACCGACTGGCCCCGCGCCAGGAGAGCATGGTGCGCTCCCCGTCGGGGGTGACCGCGATGACGATCAGAGAGGTGCTCGCCTCGGTGCGTCGTTGAAGGAGGGAGAGATCGACCCCGCTGGCGCGCAACGCCTCGAGCGCCCACTCGCCTAGGGGGTCTTGGCCGACGGCCCCGAGGAGGGCGGGGGGCAGCCCCAGGGCCGCCGCGGCGGCCGCCGTGTTCGCGGCCGAACCTCCCGCCCGCAGGAGCATCCGATCCGCGTGGGCATCGGCCCCTCGCTCCGGGAGGCGCGGGAGCGACAGGAAGAGGTCCACGGTGATGTCGCCGATGACCAGAAGCTGCGGCGGGCCCATAGGGGGGTCCTGGGAGGGGTTCCGAAGGGCCTTATGGGCCCGGAAGGGGATCCGCGGCGGTTCCGGCGAGGGCTTGGCTCCGGGCGCGGATCAGGGCCCGGCGCACGGCCTCCTCGGGGGAGGAGACGATCTCCATCGGCACGGTCACCCCGGGCCGGTGGAGGGTCCACGTCTCCAGCCCGATAACTGGGATCCCCCACTTGAGCGCCAGGGCGATCTCCGAGAGGGTGCCGAACTCTCCCCCGATGGCGATCACGGCGTGGGCGGCCCGGACCACCAAGGCGTTCCGTGCTTCCCCCAACCCGGTGGGCAAGGGGAGGCGCACGTAGGGGTTGGCCTCGCGGTGGTCGTTCCCCGGCAGGATCCCCACGGTCAGCCCGCCGGCCTCCACTGCCCCGCGGCAGACGGCCTCCATCACCCCGCCGCGTCCCCCGCAGAGGACGACCGCCCCGGCCTCCGCCAGGCGGCGGCCCACCTCGTACGCCCATGCCGCCTCCTGAGCGGTGGCCTCGCCGCTCCCGACCACCGCGATCAGCAGCGGGCGCTCAGCGTTCGAGGCGTTCCACCTCATCGGCAGCCCCCCGGCCCAGCTGCCGCGATCGCACATACGCCGCCCAGATGGCGCGGGAGATCACCGTGCGGAAGCCGCCCTTCTCGAGGTGATAAAGGGCCTCCGCCGTCGTGCCCCCCGGCGAGGTCACCTGATTGCGCAGCGCGGCCAGGTGGAGCCCGGACTGGCGGGCGTAGAGGGCGGAGCCGATGACCGTTTGGTAGACCAGCTGCTCCGCTACCCGCCGGGAGAACCCGAGGTGCACCCCGGCATCCACCATCGCTTCCATAAACAGGAACACGTAGGCGGGCCCCGTCCCGGTCAGGGCCGTGGCCATATCCAGGTAGCGCTCGTCATCCACGTAGATCTCTTCCCCCATCGCCCGCATCAGGAGGATCGCTTGCTCCCGCTGCCGGGGCGTCACCTCCTCCGTCGCGGTCCACACCGTGATCCCCTGGCCGATCTGCGCCGGCGTGTTGGGCATCGCCCGAATGATCGCGGGGATCCCCAGGCCCTCCCGCAGGGTGGCGATGCGCACCCCGGCGGCGATGGAGAAGATCAGGGCCTCCGGGCGGATGTGGCCCCGCAGCTCCGGCAGCACCCGAGGGATCACCTGGGGCTTGACGGAGAGGACCACGATCTCCGCCTCCGAGGCCGCTTCCGGGTTGTGGGTGGTGGTCTGCACGCCGTAGCGGCTTTGCAATTCCAGGCCTCGCTCCGGGCGCGGCCCGCTGGCGATGATATCCTTCGGATCGACGAGATCATCCCGCAGGAGCCCGCGGATCATCGCCTCGGCCATCACCCCGCTGCCGATGAACGCGATCCGCGGCAGACGTCCATCCACGGCCATCCTTCCCCCCGTTGACGACGTTTACAGGGTTCCCCGGGCAGGCCTTCCTCGCCGCCCCCGGGGACTTCCCGGTGATTGCCATAGAGTATAAGGAAGCCGATGGCGCGATGCAACCGAGATCCCTCGCACCCGGGATCCGGGAAACCCAGGGCCTTCGCCAAGTCCGCCGGAGGCCCCTGCGGGCGCGCCGCGGAGGAAACCCCCAAACGGCGGAGGACCTGATTTCGCTGAGGCCTTGTGGAGAACCGTGAGCCTCGTCAGGCTACTTCATTCTCTGCTATAATTACGCATTGCGCAGCTTCCAGGAGGAGGTCCGGCGGAGATGCCCAAGCGGACTTACCAGCCGAAGCGACGCAAGCGGCTGAAGGTGCATGGCTTCCTCGCCCGCATGCGCACCAAGGGGGGGCGACGCGTGTTGAAGGCGCGGCGGCTGAAGGGGCGCTGGCGGCTGACGCCCCAATACGAAGGGGCCAAGCGGATCAACTGGAAGGGGAAGTATCGCGGCCCCTCCGGGCGGGGCGACTGAAGATCCGGCAGCCGGGATGCCGTGGCCTCGCTGGTTCGGTTGCGCCATCGGAAGGCGATCGAGCGGGTTCTGCAGGAGGGGCGCTCTGAGTCCAATGCCCTCCTCAAGGTCAAGGCGGCTCCGAACGGCCTGGGGCTCACACGGGTGGCGGTGATCGCTGGGCGCCGGGCGATCGGCAAGGCGGTGCGGCGGAATCGCGCGAAGCGGCTGCTCCGGGAGGCGGCCCGTTTACACCTTCATGAGATCCAGCCGGGTTGGGACTTGGTCCTGATCGCCCGGCCGGGCTTGATCGGGCGCAAGCGGCAGGATGCAGAAGCTGCGCTGCTGAAGGCGCTGGCCCGGCTGGGGTTGCTGGTCCGTGACGAGGCTCCCGCTTCCCCCATCGGCCCAGAGGCGGAGCGCCCCGATGCCCCCTGAACCCGAGGGGAAGGCCGATGGCGTCAGTCGGTGTGAAGCGGCGTCAGGAGTGAAGGAGTGAAGATGTTGCCCCAGTGGAAAGGGACACGCCTGCCGGCTTGGATCGCGATGGGGATGATCCGCGTCTATCAGCGGCTGATCTCCCCCATGCTGCCGCCGGTTTGTCGCTTTTATCCGAGCTGTTCCCAATACGCTTATGAAGCCATCGCCCGCTACGGGTTGCTCCGGGGGGGCTGGCTGGCCCTCCGGCGGATCGCCCGCTGCCATCCCTTCCACCCGGGCGGGTATGATCCCGTGCCGTGAGGCGGCGTAGGGGGCGGGATATGCCCCTGAGGGGTGTTTTCATCAACGTTCCAGGAAGGAGGTCTCCTCGTTGAACGTCGCAGCGATGCTTCGTCGCATGGCCCGATGGATTGGGGCGGGGGTGGCGATCCTCGCGGCCGGCTGCGGGGCGGTGGCCTCCAGCTGGCCCGGGATCCAGGTTCAGGATACAACCCTTTACGTGGCAGATCTGGATGGGGTGCTGGCGGTGGACGTCCGCTCCGGCCAGGAGCGTTGGCGGTTCCCGCCCCGCAATGGGAGCACGGGGGCCTGTGCCGGAGCGTATTCCGCGGCCCCTGCGGTCCTGGAGAAGTGGATCGTGATCGCGGCGGAGAACCCCGGGACGGGGGAAAGCCGCCTCTGTGGGCTGGATCGGGAGAGCGGGGCGCTGCAATGGGTGTATCCGCCGGCGGACCAGCGTCCGCTGGGCCCGATCTTCGCCGGCCTCGTCTCGGACGGCGCCCGCGTCTTCGTCGGCACGGGGGACGGATGGGTCTTGGCCCTGGAGCCGGAAACCGGTCGGGCCGTCTGGCAGATCCGCCTGCCGGAGGCGGGACGGGGGGCCGCCCGGATCTGGGCCACTCCGGTCCTCTCGGGGACGTTGCTGGTGGTCGGGACAATGGATCATCGCCTGTTGGCCCTGGATGCCCGCGACGGGACCTTCCGCTGGCCGGGGCCGTTCCAGGCCCGGGGAGCCATCGCGGGGGCGCTGACGCTGGACGCCGACACCCTTTACGTGGGCGCCTTCGACGATCATCTCTACGCGGTGGACCTGGCTACCGGCCAGGAGCGGTGGCGTTTCCGGGCCAACCACTGGGTCTGGGATGGTCCGGCGGTGGCCGGAGATCGCCTGATCGTGGGGGATATGAGCGGGCGGGTCTTCGCCCTGGACCGACAGGGGCGGCCCCTCTGGCCGCGCCCCTTCCAGGCCAACGGGCCTGTTCGCGCCCGGCCGCTGGTGTTCCAAGGCCAGATCTATGTCGCGGATGAGGCCGGCTGGCTCCATCTGGTGAAGATGGAGGACGGGTCTAAAGTGAAGTCGGTCAGCCTGGCGCCTGGACGCCTCCTGGCCCCGCCGGTGGCTGTCGCCGATCGGATTGTTGTGGCGCCAAATGGGGGGCCGTTCCGCTTGGTGGCGTTCCATCCGGATCTGACGGAGGCGTGGAAGCTGGGGCGGTGAGGGAAGGAAGCCTGGTTGGGGACGAAGGGTCCATTGGAATAAGGAGGTCGGATGAATCCCATCACGCTGGTGACGAACCTGCTCTTCTTCCAGCCGCTGGTGAACCTCCTGCTGGTGCTCTACGCGGCCCTGGGCCGGAACTTCGTGCTGGCGATCGTCGCCTTGACAGTGCTCATCCGGCTCTTGCTCTATCCCTTGATGGCTCAGCAGCAGCGGGCGGCGCGGAAGCTGCAGGAGCTTCAACCTCGGCTCCAGGAGCTTCAGAAAAAATACGGGAAGGATCGGGAGAGGCTGGCCCAGGAGCAAATGAAGCTCTACAAAGAAGCGGGGGTCAACCCCTTCGGGGGGTGTCTGCCCCTCCTGATCCAGTTCCCCATCCTCATCGCGGTCTACCAGGCCATCATCCACGTCCTGGCCCTCAACCCCATCGCCGTTGTGGACCTGGCCAAATTGCTCTACCGGTTCAACGGGTTCCCCGCCCTAGCGACCCTCCTCCCGGTCCAAAGCCAGTTCCTGCTCTGGGACCTGGGGCGGCCGGAGCGCATCTTCATCCCCGTGGGAGGCGTGCTCATCCCCTTGCCGATCATGACCTTGCTCGTTATCGTCACCACGTGGTGGTCCCAGAAGGTGATGACGCCGCCGAGCACGGATCCCCAGACCCGCATGACCACTCGGCTGATGAACCTGTATATGCCTCTTTTCTTCGGATGGATCAGCTACAATCTGGCCGTGGGGTTGAGCATTTACTTCATCGTCACGAACCTGATCTCGGTGGTCCAGTTCGCCTGGGTTGCCCGGGATTGGCGGGGGGCTCTGGCCCGTCGCTTCGGCCGGGGCGGGGCGCGGCCGGCCGTCACAACCCCTCCCCCCTCTGGATCTGCCTCCCCGGCAGAGCCGGCCCGCCCGCGCCGGAAGGCCCGCGGGGCCAAGTGACGACGCCTGGCTCTAGGCCCATGGGCTTCCGAAGCGGTGGTCTGCCTTGCCCAACCCGCAAGTTCGGTGCGTGACACCATCCCATTCAGGCGGCAAGCAATGATGGAGGATCGAGGACAAGGCGCGGACGATCGGCGCGGGGAGTTGGTGGTGAGCGGGCCCACGATCGAGGCGGCGATCCAGGCGGGGCTGGCGCAGCTAGGGGTGCCCCGGGAGGCGGTGGAGATCGAGGTGCTGGACCCGGGGAGCCCCGGGTTCCTGGGCATCGGCGCCCGCGAGGCCCGCGTCCGCCTGATCCTGCGTTCGCCTTCCGGGCCTCCGGCGCCGGAACTGCCTTCCGAACGGATCGAGGAAGCGGTGGCGGAGACGGTGAGCGGCCTTCTGACCTCCCTGGGGATCCAGGCGACCCTCTCCATCGCCCAGGAGGTCGTGGAAGGGCCGGAGGAGCGAGGGACGTATTCGATCTGGACGGTGCGGATCGAGGGGGCCAGCGCGGGGCGCCTGATCGGCCACCACGGCCGCACCCTTTATGCCTTCCAGACCCTGACGCGGGCGATCGTCGCCCGCCGCCTGGGCGCCTTTGTCCCTCTGGTGGTGGACATCAACGGCTATCGGGCGAAGCGGGCGGAGGCGCTGCGCCGCCTCGCCTGGAAGAAGGCGGAGCAGGTGATGGCCACCGGCCGCCCCGTGGAGCTGGAGCCGATGCCGGCCGCCGAGCGTCGAGTGATCCATATGGCCCTGAAGGATCATCCTCAGGTAATGACGTATAGCATCGGGGAGGGGGAGGAGCGTCGGGTGGTGATCGCGATGCGCTGGACACCGGAGGGCCAGTGAGGGCCGCCAGGAGCAGCCGCCCGGGCGGATGGTCCCCCGCCTTCAATGGGCGGATGGCGGCGTAGCCCCCTTCCTCCGATCGCATGGGGATCCGAGCCGAGGTGCCTGAGGTGGATTACGTCATCATCGGACACGTCTGTCGGGATCGGACGCCGGCCGGGCCGGTGTTCGGGGGAACGGCGGCCTACGCCGGGCGGACCGCCCTCGCCCATGGCTGGCGGGTGGGGGTGATCACCAGCACAGGGCCGGATTGGGATCCCCGGGCGGCGCTGGATGGGGCGCAGGTGATGAACCTGCCGGCCGAGCGTACCACGGAGTTCGAGAACCTCTACACCCCTCAAGGCCGGCGGCAGCGTCTCCACGGCCGCGCTGAGCCGCTGCTCCCGGCCGCCGTGCCCCTCGAATGGCGGCGACCCCGCGTGGTCCATCTGGCCCCGGTGGCGGGGGAGGTGGACCCTTCCCTGCTGTTCCGGTTCGAGGGCGCCCTGCGGGGGCTTACGCCGCAGGGCTGGATGCGCGCATGGGATGCGGAGGGCCACGTCTTCCCCCAGCCCTGGGCGGAAGCCGAGGAGATCCTTCCCCACGCGGACGCCGTGGTCTTCAGCGAGGAAGACATCCAGGGGGACTGGGCGCTGGCCCGCCGCTGGGCCCGCCGCACGCCGATCCTGGTCGTCACGCAGGCCGCCCGCGGGGCGACCCTTTTCCGAGAGGGGATCCCATATCCCATCCCGGCCTACCCGGTGGAGGAGGTGGATCCGACGGGGGCGGGGGATGTGTTCGCCGCCGCCTTCTTCATCCGACTGTGGGAGACGCGGGATCCCATCGCCGCCGCCCGCTACGCGGCCCGGGTGGCCGCCCTCTCCGTGACTCGTCCGGGGCTGGAGGGAACGCCCCGCCCCGCGGAGATCGAGGCGATCCGACGGGAGTTCATGCAGGCGGGTTGAAGGGTGGAGAGGATGCCAATTTACGCCTTCGCCAACCAGAAGGGAGGGGTAGGCAAGACCACATCGGCCGTGAACCTGGCCGCCTGTCTGGCGGCGGCTGGGCGCTCGACGCTGCTCGTGGATCTGGACCCCCAGGCCAACGCGACGGCCAGCTTGGGGGTCGAGCGGAAGGGGCTCCCAGGTTCCGTCTACGAGGTGCTCGTGAACGGGCGGCCCCTCGCGGAGCACATCCTCCCCACCCGCTGGGCGAACCTCCATCTCGTCCCCGCCACCTCGGACCTGGTGGGGGCCGAGGTGGAGTTGGTCCCCGCTCCGCGGCGGGAGTTCCGCCTCCGCGATGCCCTGGAGGGGATCCGATCCGCTTATGATTACATCCTCATCGATTGCCCGCCCAGCCTAGGTTTGCTTACCCTGAATGCCATGGTCGCCGCCGATGCCCTCATCGTCCCGGTCCAGTGCGAGTATCTGGCCATGGAGGGGCTGGCGCGGCTGCTTCAGACTATGACGCGAGTGCGGCAGCGATTCAATCCGCAGTTGCATGTGCGGGGCTTCCTGCTGACGATGTTCGACGCCCGCTCCCGCCTGGCCCAACAAGTGGTGGAGGAAGTCCGCCATCATTTCCCGGGCCGGGTGTTCCAGACGGTGATCCCCCGGAGCGTCCGCCTGGCGGAGGCCCCCAGTTACGGCCTGCCCATCATCGCCTATGCCCCCCATTCGCCCGGGTCCATCGCCTATACGGCCCTTGCCCAGGAGCTCATGCGAGGGGATGGCGTCCCGGTCCCTCCGCTGGAAGGAGGCGCCTATGGCGCGTAAGTTTGGGCTGGGGAAAGGGCTGGAGGCCCTGCTGCCGGCCGGCGAGGTGGCTGGCCTGCTGGAGGTCCCTATCGATGCGATTGAGCCCAACCCGCACCAACCCCGCCGGCAGATCGACGAAGGGGAGCTGGAGGAGCTGGCCCAATCCATCCGGGAGCATGGCCTGTTGCAGCCACTGATTGTCACCCAGACCCAGCGGGAGCCTCCGCGCTACACGCTGATCGCGGGGGAGCGCCGGTGGCGGGCGGCCCAGCGGGCGGGCCTAAGGACGGTCCCGGTGGTGGTGCGGGAAGCGGCCCCCCAGCAGATGCTGGAGCTGGCCCTGGTGGAGAACCTGCAGCGGGCGGATCTGAATCCTATCGAAGAGGCGCAGGCGTATCGCTATTTGATCGAGGCCTTCGGCCTGACCCATGAGGAGGTCGCCCGGCGAGTCGGCCGGAGCCGGGCGGCGGTTACCAACGCCCTGCGCCTCCTCCAGCTGCCTTCTTCGATCCAGGCGTATTTGATGGAGGGGCGGATCACGGAGGGGCACGCCCGGGCCCTCCTGATGCTCAGCAGTCCGGCCCAGCAGGAGATGGTCCTCCGCCGCATCCTGGAGGAGGGGCTGAGCGTGCGGGCCACCGAGGAGCTGGCCCGCCGCCTGCAGGGTCAGCGCCCGGCGCGGCGGAGGGCCGCCGCGCGCCCCCCGGGCCTGGTCGAGCTGGAGGCCCGCCTGCGCCAGGCCCTGGGCACCAAGGTCCGCCTCTCCGCGGGGCGCAAGGGCGGGCGGATCATCATTTATTACTACTCCGAGGAAGAGCTCGAGGCCATCGCTCGGCGGCTGAGCCGCCCTCCCCAGTGACGCCCAATCCCCATCCCAAGCCGGGATACGATGATGCGCCCGTGGGAACCGCCGGCGGGGTGGATCGAGATCCGCACCATCGAGGCCCACCCTGGAGGGGAGCCGCTTCCCGGGCCGATGATCCCGGATTCGCCGCCGGCCAAGCGGACTGCAGCCCGACCAGGACAGCGGTGAGCGCGCGCTGCCCGGCATACGCCGGCGGGAAGTTGGCGAACAGCAACCCGTTTGTTCGGGGGGTTCCGATGCCCAACCCCGCACTCATCCGCGAGAAGGTGTGGCAGGCCGTCGGGATCCTGAACGAGAAGGATGTGGATGCCTGGTTGACCTTCGTCCGTGAGACGGAGCAGACCCGCGATCCGGCCCTGGACCTGATCCTGGATCTGAACGTGACTTGGACCTCCGCGTTCATCCTCACGGCGAGGGGCGACCGGGTCGCCATCGTCGGGCGGTTCGATCGGGAGAACGTGGCGGCGCTGGGGGTTTGGGACCCCGTCATTGCCTACGATGAGGGCATCCGGGGGCCGCTGGTGGAGATCCTCCAGCGCCTGAACCCGCGCGAGATCGCCATCAATTACTCGGAGAACGATCCCGCCGCCGACGGCCTGACCCATGGGATGTGGTG
>JBEPYX010000033.1:0-10304 GCA_041641155.1 Thermoflexus sp. | reverse complement strand
GGATCCGTTGAAGCTCACGGAAGACCAGGATGGGCCGCTCATCGCGCAGCAGCGGTAGCCGAACCCGTGTCCTCCGGATCTGATCCAGATCGATCGAGGCCAGGACCAGGGCTTCGTCGAAATAGGGTCCCTGAACCACCAGATCCCCGTTCGGATCGAAGATGGTAGATCCCCCCCAGAAGTTCTGCCCGTCCTCAAAGCCGGCGCGGTTCACGTGGATGACGAAGACGGTGAAGAGGCTCGCGTAAGCCTGATTGACCAGCTCGACCCACCGCGCGCTTCCCAACTTCCCGGCGACCCCCAGGCCGCGCCCTGGGCTCGCCGAGGTGAGGATCAGCACCTCCGCTCCATCCAGCCACAAGAGATAAGGCGGGCCGACATGCCAGAAGTCCTCGCAGATCAACAGCCCGAAGCGGCCGAAGCGGGTGTTGAAGGCCCGCACCTGATCGCCAGGAGCCATATCCCGGCCCTCGTCGAACATCCCATAGGTAGGGAGATAGACTTTGCGATGGCGATGGAGCAAACGCCCGCCGGATAAATAGGCGCCCGCCGTGTAGTAACGCCCCCGCTTGTCCATCTCCACAAACCCGACGACCACGTCGAGCCGATGGCTCGCCTCCAGCAGGGGCCGGAGGATCGGATGATCTGGGGCGGGCTGGATCGCGACCTCATACGTGAGATCCTGGAGCACGTATCCGGTGAGGGAGAGCTCGGGGAACACAACGAGATCGGCGCCGCGCGCGGCGGCCTCATCGATGACATCCAGATGCTTCTGTAGGTTGGCCTCCAGATCGCCGAGTCGCGGGTAGATCTGGGCCAGCCCAACCTTCATCCGGTTCATCCGTCCACCTCCTCCGGGGATGGTACCGGGAGGATCGCTGGCTTCTGCTGCTCGCTTCCCTGTGAAATAATAGCCCGGGGAGCCCTCCCGGTGGAATCCCCAGGCGCGGCGATGTCGGCCTTCGGGGAAGTGAGGAGACCCCGCCGGCGAGGCGCTCGGGAGCTCGGTGTGGGGAGAGCCGGAACGATGCGCTGGCCATCGCCCAGGTGGGGGCTTCTGCTGGTGCTGGGGGCGGCAGGGGCCTGCATGCCGCTGGGGAAGCCTCCCCGGCTGTTGGTCCTCTGGCATGCGTTGGATCCGGAGCGGGGGATCACCCTGGCCCGGCTGACCGAAGCCTATATGGCCGAGCATCCAGACACAGCGATTTACATCGAGGTGTTCCCGGGGCCCCAAGAGCTGTTGCGCCGCCTGCAGCAGCCATCGGAACGGGGACCGGACCTGGTCCTGATCCCCGCGGAGGCGGCCTGGGCCCTACAGAGATCCGGCCGGCTGCTCCCCCTCCGCCCCTGGCTGGAGGATCCGCAAGAAGGGTTGTCAGCGGAGGCGCGCGAGGATTTCCTGGCCCCTCTCACGCCTGTTTCCGTGCCGTTCCTGCGGGATGGGCTGATCGTGTATGCGGATGCGGATCGCTTGCTCGAATCCGGGTTCCCTCAGCCCCCCGCGGACTGGGAGGGGATTCGCCAGGTGTGCTTGCGCGGGGCCCTGGATCTGAACAGTGATGGGCAGCCGGACACCGCCGGCTGGGTCGCCCCGCGGGAGGGATGGGTGCTCCAGGGATGGCTGGCCGGCCGTTCGGCGGAGGCGCGACGGGCCTTAGTGGGGGAGCTGCGCTCGATGGTGCGGAGCGGATGCGCGCGTCTGGTGGAGAGCCCAGGGGCGTTGCGGAGCTTTCTGGAGGGCGAGACCGTCCTCCTGTTCGGCCCCGCCCGCTGGCTTGCTGCCTTGGAGCGGGCGACGGAAGCCGGCCGGTTGCGCTTCCGGCTGGCGCTGGCGCCGCTGCCGACACCCCCCGGGCACACGGCCCCGGTCATCCCCGGCTGGGGGTGGGATCTCGCGATCGCGGCGCAGGATCCGGCCCACCAGGCGGCGGCATGGTCCTTCTTGCGCTGGGCGGCGGGGCCGGAAGCCCAGGCGCGGTGGGCCCAGGAGGCCCACGCGATCCCTGTCCGCCGATCCGCGGCCCTGCGCCTCCGGGAGGCCGCTGGCTCCGAGGCCCTCGAGGGCTTGGTTTGGGGCTGGGTCCTAGCGGGATATCAAGAGGAATCACCGGTCGCCCTGGACGCCTCGCGCCGGCTGGAGGAGGCGCTGGACTTGCTGGAGCGCGGGGCCGATGTGCAGCAGATCCTCGCGGTGTTGCAAGGCCCGTAAGGGTTCGGGGCGCGGGCCCGGTTCTTCCATTCCCAGTTGAACATCCAGCAGGGGAGCGGCGATGAGTCCCTCGGGTGCGCATCTGGAGGTCTGGTTGCTGACGGCCATCGAGGCGGCCCTCGCCGGCGGGGCTGTCCTTCGGGCCCACTGGCCCATGTCCCGCCAGGTGCAGGAGAAGGGGTTTCGGGATTGGGTGACCTCGGCGGATCTGGCTGCCCAGGAGGCCATCCTGGCGGCGATCCGCCGGCACGGCCCGGCGCACCGCATCCTCGCGGAGGAGGGAGGATCGGAGGTGGAGGTGGAGGCGATGCGGCAGGGGATCGTTTGGGTGGTCGATCCCCTGGACGGCACCACGAACTTCGCGCGGCGTTTCCCATGCTTTTCGGTTTCCATCGGCCTGCTGGTGGACGGGGAGCCGGTGGTCGGGGCAATCTACGATCCGCTGCGGGATATGCTCTTCACCGCGGCACGGGGGCGCGGTGCGTTCCTGAACGGGAAGCCGATCCGCGTCAGCGAGACGGAGCGGCTGGAGCAAGCGCTGATCGGGCTGGACTGGGGGCATCGGAACGAGACGCGGGAGCGGATCCTGGGCTGGCTGAGCCGGCTGGCGGTGCGGTGCCAGACCGTGCGGGCGATCGGATCCGCCGCCCTGGGGATGGCGTATGTGGCCGCCGGGTGGCTCGATCTCTACTTCCATTTTGCTCTGCAGCCGTGGGATGTCGCCGCCGCCGCTGTCATCGTCCGCGAAGCTGGCGGCAGCTTCCACCGGCCGGATGGCGTGCCGTGGTCGTTCCACGAGCCCGCGGCGGTGGTGGGCAATGGGCGCATCGAGCGGGCGATCTGGGCTGCCGTGGAGGCGTAGCGCGGGTGCTGGATTTGACAAATCCGCGAAACGGTGGGAGAATTTATTTACGTGTTGAGCGCACGCGTGAAGGGAAGTCGAAGGCCGAGCCGCCGGGTCGGCTGAGATGACCCGGCGGTGTGTTGTTGACCGGGCGGCCGGCCCCGAGCCGTCCCCTGAGTCCACCGCCAGACCCCTTCGCTGCATCCGGGAGCCTGCGCTCCGGCTTCCCCCAAACTATTCAGGAGTTCGTCCGATGTCTGAGACACGCATGAAGGGCACCGTCCGTTGGTTCAACCCCACCAAGGGTTACGGGTTCATCCGGCCCGATCACGGGGAGAAGGATATCTTCGTCCACTACTCCGGGATCGCAGGGGATGGCTTCCGGAACCTGGAGGAGGGTGACCGGGTGGAGTTCAGCGTCCGGCAGACGGCGAAGGGGCCGCAGGCCTACGACGTGACCCGCACCTCTGCATAAAGCGGCGATGGGTTCGCCCTATCCCCCGGGCCCGGCTTTCGGCCGGGCCCGGTGTTTTTCCCGCCTCAGTCGCGGATAAAATAAAGGCGGCGCCGGGGCCTCCGGCGCGGGCGCGGGAACGGGCCGGCGATCGAAGGCCAGTTGAGGGAACGACGGCCCTGCCTCTGGGATCTTGACAGGCGCCCTTAAGCCTTATATAGTTAAATTTAAGCGAACGTTTGTTAGAAAAATGGCGCGACAGAGTCAAAGCGATCGACGTCGGACGATCCTACGGGTTGCCAGGCGGCTCTTCAGCCAGCGAGGCTACTACGGCACCTCCATCCGGGACATCGCGGCGGCGATCCGCCTGCAAGGCGGGAGCCTATACGCCCACATCGCGTCGAAGGAAGAGCTGCTGTGGGAGATCGTTGAAGAAGCCGCCCGCGCCTTTCTTTCCGGTCTTGAGCCGATCGTCCGCT
Organism: Thermoflexus sp.; assembly: GCA_041641155.1. Taxonomy (GTDB): domain Bacteria; phylum Chloroflexota; class Anaerolineae; order Thermoflexales; family Thermoflexaceae; genus Thermoflexus. Next base: position 6,318 of record JBEPYX010000033.1, on the reverse strand, counting down.
CGGAGCACCCCCCTCTAGAGAAGCTTCGCCTGGCGGTGGCGGCGCATCTGCGGGTGGTGGCGGAGCGTCAGGACGCGGCGGTGGTCTTCAACCACGAATGGCGGGCGCTTGGCCCGAAGCGCCGCAACGAGGTCGTGGCCCGCCGGGACGCCTATGAGGCGCTGTTCCGGCGGATCCTGGAGGAGGGGATCGCGGCCGGGGTCTTTCGGGAGGATCTGGATGTGCCCTTGATCACCCGCTTCATCCTGACGGCCCTGAACGGCGTCGCCGTCTGGTATCGCCCGAAGGGCCCGCTCTCGCCGGAGCAGATCGCGGAGGCCTTCACGGATTGGGTAGTGCGGGGGATCGGGGCGCGCCCGTCCCGGTAGCGTCCTCCTCGGCGAGCCGTTGAAGGCTAGGGAAACGGAAAGGAGGGGCCGATGCCGATCTATCGCGTTCATGGCCATGCCATCCCGATCCCGGAGCAGGCGCCGCCCCCCCAGGAGGGCCTGGCGTATGAGGAGCGCCTGGCGGAGTTCGAGGCCCGCATCGCCCGGGGGGAGAAAATCGAGCCCACCGATTGGATGCCGGAGGAATACCGGCGGCAGTTGATCCGCATGATCTCCCAGCATGCCCACAGCGAGGTGGTGGGGATGCTGCCGGAGGGGAAGTGGATCCCCCATGCCCCCACGCTCCGCCGCAAGCTGATCCTCATCGCCAAGGTGCAGGACGAGGGCGGCCACGGCCAGCTCCTTTACCGGGCCGCCGAGACCCTGGGCGTCACCCGGGAGGAGATGATCGAGGCCCTGCTGGCCGGGAAGGCCAAATATTCCGTGGTCTTCAACTACCCCACTCCCACCTGGGCGGATGTGGCGGCCATTGGGCTGTTGATTGATGGGGCGGCGGTGGTGAACCAGCTGATGCTCGCCCAGGGCTCCTACGGCCCCTACGCCCGGGCGATGAAGCGTATCTGTTACGAGGAGTCCTTCCACATCAAGCAGGGTTACGACGCCTTCGTGGCCCTGGCCACCGGGACCCCCGCGCAGCGCCGGATGGTCCAGGAGGCGGTGAACCGGTGGTGGTACCCCGCGCTGATGCTCTTCGGCCCCCCCGATCGGGACTCGGTGCACACCCCGACGCTGTTGCGCTGGCGCATCAAGACGAAGACCAACGACGAGTTGCGCCAGGAGTTCGTGGATCAATACGCGCCCATGGTGCTGCGCCTGGGCCTGACGATCCCGGATCCCCACCTGCGCTACGACCCCGAGACGAAGCACTGGCGGTTCAGCGAGCCCGACTGGGAGGAGTTCTGGCGGGTGATCCGTGGGGACGGCCCGTGCAACGCGGAGCGGATGGCGGCCCGGCGCCGGGCACATGAGGAAGGCCGCTGGGTCCGGGAGGCGCTGGCAGCTTCCATGGCGCGGCGGGCGGAGGGGGAGGGCGATGGGCGATACGCAATGGCCGGTCTATGAGGTGTTCCTCCAGGAGAGGCGGGGCGAGCCCCACGTACACGTGGGCGCGGTCCACGCCCCTGATCCGGAGATGGCCTTGATCCTGGCGAAGGAGCAATTCGCCCGGCGGGGCCGCTGCATCAGCCTGTGGGTCGTTCCTGCGGCGGCGATCCATGCCACGCGGGCGGAGGAGGCGGAGGACCTGTTCGCCGCCGCGTTGGGGAAGGACTACCGGGAGCCCCGGGGGTTCCGGGTGACCGAGCGGGTGCGGAGGTGGATGGAGCGCCATGGGGAGTCCCTCCCGGATGCCTGAGCCCCTGCAGGAGGCCCTGGGGAACCTGCTCTTGGCGATGGCCGATGATGAGGTCTTGCTGGGCCATCGGGATGCGGAGTGGGTGGGCCATGCGCCGATCCTGGAGGCGGATATCGCCATCGCCAGCATCGCCCAGGACGAGATCGGGCACGCCCTCCTCTGGTATTCCCTGCTGCACGAGCTGGGTTGGCCGGATCCGGATCGCATGGCCTATTTCCGGGATCCCCCGGAGTTCCGCAACGCGACGCTGGTGGAGCTCCCAGGGGGGGATTGGGCGTTCACGATCGTCCGCCAGTTCCTGTTCGACTTCGCGGAGAAGGTCCGCCTGGAGGCGCTGATGGGCAGCGCCTACGCGCCGCTGGCGGATGCAGCGGCGAAGGTCCGGCGGGAGGAGGCCTATCATCTCTTGCACAGCCGGGCTTGGGTGGTCCGCCTGGGGGATGCGACGGCGGAGAGCCATCGGCGCATGCAGGCGGCCCTGGATGAGGCATGGCCCCATGCGTTGGGGCTCTTCGAGCCGGTGCCGGGGGAGGACCGGCTGGTGGAGGCGGGGATCGCGCCGCCAGGGGCGGCGTTGCGGCCTCGCTGGGAGGAGGAGGTCCGCCCGATCCTGGAGGCGGCCTCCCTGGTTGTCCCCGAGGCGGAGCCGGTGGTGGGGGGGCGATGGGGGCGGCATACCGAGCACCTTGCGGCGCTTCTGGCCGACTTCCAACAGGTGGCCCGGTCGGGGCTGGGGGAGACATGGTGAGTGAGGGGGCAGGGAAGGGGCCGACGCTGACCCCGGAGGTCATCCGGGCGGCGCTGGAGGCGGTGAAGGACCCGGAGATCCCCACGGTCTCCATTGTGGATCTTGGGATGATCCACGGGGTCCGGGTGGATGGGGAGGAGGTGGAGGTGGAATTCGCCCCAACCTTTGTGGGGTGCCCGGCGCTACATGTCATTGAGCGGGAGATTGTGGAGCAGGTCACCGCGCTGGGGGCGCGACGGGTTCGGGTGCGGCGGGTGTATCGGCCGCCGTGGACGTCGGATCGGATGAACGAGCGGGCGCGGCGGGCGTTGCAGGAGTTGGGGATCGCGCCGCCCCGGCCGGCCCCGGCGGAGATCACCTGGGCGGCGTTGGAGCGGGTGCCGTGTCCCTTCTGCGGCTCCACGGACACGCGGATGGAGAACCTCTTCGGCCCGACCTCATGTCGCGCGCTGTTTTATTGCCACGCATGCCAGCAGCCCTTTGAGGCTTTCAAGCCCCTGTGAGGGGGACCGCTAGTCACCGGTTAAGGGCCGGCGGGTTCCCCGGTTCGGGTACCGGGGGATCCGGCTGCCCCGGCGGTAGATCTTGCGAGCGGTTCCGTTGCGTACTTCGTAGCCTTCGTCCACCGTGATGGTTGGCTGGAGGCCCATGGTTCAGGCCACTCCGTTGCCCTCGGTGTCGTAGCGGTAGGGGTGTAGGTCTTCCCCTGTTCCCCCGCAGGACCTGCCGGCTGGGCTCAGGTCCGCACCCCATCCAGGCGGCGGCTGTTAGAGGTCAGGCGCAGCGCGGGCCGGAAGCCCCCGGGCCCCAGCGGCAGATCCAGGGGATGTTCCCCGATCAGCGCCTCAGCAAAGCGGTCCACCCGGGTGTCGTTGAAGTTGAGCACCCAGCCGCTGACGGTTGTCCCCTAGATGCCTGCCCCGAACACGGAGAGGTGATCCACGGCGAAGGCCATCCCCCCCGCTGCCTCGTCCACGACGGTGGGGATGGTCAGCACCCAACGGTTCGTCGGCTCGTCCAGGTATCCCGCCCACGGCCGCAGCCAGTCGGGGTGGGAGGCTCATCGTATCCACTCCCCGAGGCGCAGGGTGATGGTGAGGGGGGAGGTGAAGCGGGTCTGTGCCCCCCGGGCGTCCGCGGCCGCGAGATCGAAGGCGAGGGCGAGCCCGGCCCGGCTTGTCCCAGGGGGCGTTGCGCCCGCACGGCTAGGTGCATCCGGGCGATGGGGGCCGGGGCGGGGCTCTCGACCGCCACCTGCCCGTCCAGGAAGTGGGCCACTGTGCCTGGGACGACTGGGATCTCCCCCGGGGGCGGCGCAGGCATAAGGTGGGCGCCAGCGGGAGCGGGGATGGGGGCAGGGGGCCCTGGAAGGCCAGCCCGGCGAGGGGCTGGCCCACCAGGCTGAGGACTGCCAACACGATCATCAGGGAGCGGAAGCGAAGCGCGGCCCGCCTCCAGGAGCTATACTCCAGGATCATGATCATGGCATCGCGTGCGCCGATGCAGTCCAGCCAGGCGGCTGGGGTCTGCTCCGGCAAGGGTGGGCGGTTCCCCTCCCGATCCCATTCGGACTCGGCCAGATGAGGGGCTGGGATCTATTGGGGCTATTTGCTCTGGGCGCCATCTGGGGTGGGTCGTATTTGTTCTTCGCCCTGGGGGTGAAGACCATCCCACCGCTGACGTTCGTGGCCGGACGGCTGCTGATCGGCGCAGCCGTCCTCCTGCTGGCCAGGGGCCGTCCCCCCCGTGGATCCTCAGGGGACCCGCCGGGGGGGGCGTTCTGGGTGATGGGGTTCTTCAACGCCGCCCTCCCCCACACCTTGATCGCCTGGAGCGAGCAGACGATCGCCAGCGGGATCGCAGGGGTGTTAGTCGCCACGATGCCCCTCTGGGCGGCTGGGATGACCGCCTGGATGCTCCGGGAGGAGCGACCCTCCCGGCGTCAGCTCGCTGGGCTGCTCGTCGGGTTCCTGGGGATCCTCGTCCTGCTCTTCCCGGATCTGCGACGGGCGGCGCACGCCCATGTGATTGGGGAGGTGGCGGTGGTGATCGCGGCGATCTCTTACGCGGCCGCCACGGTCTACGCCCGTCGCGCCCTGCGTGGGGTGCCACCCGTGGAGGCGGCGATCGGCCAGCTCCTCAGCGGGGGGCTGATGGTGCTGCCCCTCAGCCTGATCGTGGATCGCCCGTGGACGCTGGCGCCGGCTCCCGTCTCGATCGCCGCCCTGCTGGCGCTGGCCGTGCTGGGGACGGCGATCGCTTATGTGATCTACTACCGGCTGCTGCAGCGGGTGGGCGTGGTGGGGATCTCGCTGGTGACCTATCTGAACCCGATCTTCGCGGTCCTGTGGGGCTTCCTCTGGCTGGGTGAGCCGCTCTCGGGCGAGGTGGTGGGCGGGCTGCTCCTGATCCTGATCGGGGTGTTCCTGGCGGGGCGCTGATCCGCCCTTCGGGCTACCCCGGGCCAGTCCCTGAGACGACCTCGATCACCGCCTCAGCCGCTTCCTCGACGTGCCCCGCGGCGTGCATGCGCGCCGCCCAACGAAGGGCCTGCTCGCGGAAGCACGGCTCCTCCAGCAGGGCGGCGATCGCCTCCTGCCATCGGGCGGGGGTGGCCTCCGATGGCCGCAGCGCCCGGCCGACCCCAGCCGCCTCCACCCGCCGGGCCTGCAGGTGCTGCTCCCCCGCATGGGGGACCACCAGTTGGGGGACGCCGTGCACGAGGGCGGCGTGGGTGGTCCCCATCCCCCCGTGGTGGATCACCAGATCCAGGGTCGGGAAGATCCGAGCATATTCCACCCATTCCTCGAGGGGGAGGTCGGGCAGCGCGCGGCGCACCGCTTCCCGGAGCCCCAGAGCGAAGGGGCTCCGCCCGAGGACCACGATCGACTCCCCGCCCCGGCGCTGCACCGCCCGGGCTGCGCCGATGAAGAACGCCGGGTCCTCGGTGAAGGTGCTCCCCAGGGTGATGAGGACGCGCGGACGGGATCGAGGGGGAAGGTCCGGCGGCGCTGGGGGCCGCCGGCCGCCGAAGAACCGGTTCTGCGGATCCAGGGCGATCAGGTCGGCGAACCATTCGGCGGGGAAGAAGACGATGTGGGCCAGGGGGGAGACGATCTGGGGGAAGGGATCCGCCCGCCAGAATTGCCCGGCGAGGCCGAGGCGGTCGGCGACCTGAGCCAGCCGGTCCCGCGCCCGCTGGAGATCCGCGCGGACTTCCGGGTTGGCCGCATCGGGCCAGCGGCCGGAGGGAAAGCCCACGACGATGAGGGGGAGGTCGTAGCGCTCCGCCGCCCACGCGGCAACGCCGGCAAATGGCTCGGCGACGATCCCATCGGGCCGCCACGCCTCAATAAGGGACCCCAGGCACCGGAGGCCTCGGGCGTGCTCCTCCGGGTGGAGCCAGGCGTCCAGAGCCCGCTCTCGCCGCCGGTGCGGATCCGCCGCGGCCTCCGATCGCAGCGGCGGCGGCCATCGCCAGCCGACGGTGGGCAGGGGAGCGAAGGGCAGGCCCCGGCGGACCACGGCCTCCTGGATCAGGGGGCCGCTCGCCCAGAGCACCCGATGGCCCCGCCGGACGAGGGCGAGGGCCAGGTCGAGGTAGCCGCCGTAGTCCAGGTGGCCCCACAGGGGGACCGAGACGAAGAGCCAGCGCCGCGGCTTCATGGCCCCATCCGGATCGGCCCTCGGCCGACCTCCCGATGGCAGCGCTCACAGGCCGGGAGAACGACCTCCCGGATCACGAAGAAGGGCTCCAGGGTTTCCCGATGGGCGGGATGGCAATCTATGCACTGCACCGAGGTCCGGAGGTCGGGCCGGAGTAGGTC
>JBEPYX010000032.1:0-10328 GCA_041641155.1 Thermoflexus sp. | reverse complement strand
CCCAGCCACCCGGCGGCGACCATGCGGCGCAGCAGCGGCGGGGCGGCATAGCGGGGGTCCTTGAATTCCTCAAACATCGCGTCGGCGATCAACAACAGCGTGTCCAGCCCTACGAAATCCATCAGGGCGAAGGGGCCCATCGGGTGGCTCAGGCCCAGCCGGATGGCGGTATCAATGTCCTCCATCGTCGCCACCCCTTCCTCCAGCAACCGGATCGCGTCCAGGAGGTAAGGGATCAACAGGCGGTTCACGATGAAGCCGGGGCGATCCTTGGAGACGACCACCGTTTTGTTCAGGCGCTCCGCTAGGGCCCGGCCCAGGGCCACGGTTTCCTCTGCGGTCTGCAACCCTACCACGATCTCGAGGAGAGGCATCACGGGGGCTGGGTTGAAGAAGTGGAGGCCGATCACCTTATCCGGGCGCCGGGTGGCACCCCCCAGCGCCGTGATGGAAAGGGAGGACGTGTTGCTGGCCAGGACGGCGTGGGGTGGGCAGATCCGGTCGAGCTCCGCGAAGACCGCCTGTTTGACCCCCATCTCCTCGACCACCGCCTCGATGACCAGATCGCAGGCCGCGAAATCCTCCATGCTCAGCGTGCCCCGGATGCGCCTCCAGGCCGCCTCCATCTCCGAGGCCGCCAGCTTCCCCCGCTCCACCGCCTTCGCCATGGACGCCCGGATGCGGTCCAGCCCTTTGCGCAGGAGCTCCTCGTTGACCTCGCGGACGATCACCTGGAAGCCGGCGCGGGCGCACACCTCTGCGATCCCCGAACCCATCAGGCCACAGCCGACCACCCCGATGGTCCGCACATCCTGGATGTTCATGGCAGCCTCCTCCTGGACCGATGTGGCGGCAAGGGTCCCCCCGCGCAGGGGCCAGGCGCCCTCACTCCACCTCCACCGCCATGGCCACGGCCTCGCCGCCCCCCAAGCACAGGGTGGCGATCCCCCGGCGCAGCCCACGGTCCCGCAGGGCGTAGATCAGGGTGACCAGGATCCGGGCCCCGCTGGCGCCCAGCGGATGGCCCAGGGCGATCGCCCCTCCGTTCACGTTCACCTTGTCCCAGTCCCACCGATACCCCTGGCGCTCCATAGCCCGGGCGTCCGCTAGGACCTGGGCGGCGAAGGCCTCGTTGATCTCGATGAGATCCACCTCCTCCCAGCGCCAGCTCACCCGCTCCAGCAGGCGGGGGATCGCCTTCGCCGGCGCGTAGAACAGCCACCGGGGGTCCACCGCCGCCTGGGCGTAGCCAACGATCCGGGCCAGGGGGGGGATCCCCAAGGCGTCCGCCTTCTCTCGGCTCATCACCACCACCGCGGCGGCCCCATCGTTCAAACCAGGGGAATTCCCCGCTGTCACCCGCCCGTCTGGACGGAACACCGGGCGGAGGCGGGCCAGGGCCTCCAGCGAGGTGTCGCGTCGCGGGCCTTCGTCCGTATCCACCACCCGCGTCCCCCCTTTGCCGTCGGGCACCTCCACCGGCACGATCTCCGCTCGGAACCGTCCTGCATCCATCGCCGCAACGGCCTTGCGGTGGCTCTCCAGGGCGAAGGCATCCATCTCCTCCCGGGTGACCTCGAACTGATCGGCGATGAACTCGGCCAGCTCTCCCATGAGGACCTGGTTGAAGGGGCAGCGGAGGCCGTCGGCGATCAGGCTGTCCTCCGCCTGGAGGTGGCCGTAGCGCATCCCTGCGCGCAGCCGGATGAGATGCGGGGCGTTGCTCATGCTCTCCATGCCGCCGGCGACGATGAGATCGGCATCGCCAGCCCGGATCGCCTGGGCGGCGAGCATGACCGCCTTCAGCCCGGAGCCGCAGACCTTGTTCACTGTGACCGCCCCGACTTCCACCGGGATCCCCGCGAGGACCGCCGCCTGCCGGGCGGGAGCCATGCCGCTGCCCGCCTGGACCACCTCGCCCATGATGACCTCGTCGACCCGGCCGGGATCCACGCCCGCCCGGCGGATGGCCTCGCGGACGGCGATGGCGCCCAGCTGGGGCGCGGACAGGGGGGAGAGCGCTCCCAACAGCTTCCCGATGGGCGTGCGCGCTGCCCCCACGATCACCGGATCGCGCCCGTTCTTTTCCATGACCCCCTCCCAGGCTCCCTTGCTGAGGATCCCGTCCCCTTCAACGATTCGAACGAATCATCAGGATGCTCGCGCTGCACTCCTCCCGCTGCCTGATGAAATCCTGTGGGAGAAAGCGCTCCGACGACAGGCCGCTCTTCCGGGATCAGGGAGAAGCATCCGGGGCTGGATGGGCAAACCCGTCGAACAAGGGCCGGAGGCGGCGGTAGGTATCATCCAGCCACTCCGGGAGCACGCGGGTGTTCCCAATGACCGGCATGAAGTTCGTGTCCCCTGTCCAGCGGGGGACCACATGGATGTGAACGTGATCGGCGACGCCAGCGCCGGCTGGCCGGCCGATGTTGGCCCCAATGTTGAAACCCTCCGGCCGATACGACTCTCGGAGGACCCGGAGGGAGAGGGCGATCAATCGCATCATCTCCAGCATGGTAGAGTCGTCCAGGTCCTCCAGGCTGGGCACATGGGCGTAGGGGACCACCATCAGGTGGCCGTTGTTGTAGGGGTAGCGGTTGAGGGTGATGTAGGCCGTCCGGCCGCGGAATAGGATGTGCTCCACCTCGTCGGAGGCGTTGATCTTCAGGCAAAAAATGCAACCCTGCGGCGCCTCACCTTCCCCTTTCAGATAGATCATCCGCCAGGGAGTCCAGAGGCGTTCCATCATCGCTCCGTCCAAGGGCAGATCCACCTTCCCCTGCGGGGCAGGCCGAAGACACCCAGCCGTTCGCAGCCGCGTGCTGCTTTCATTTTATCGAAAGGGTATCCGCTCGACAACGGGGCGCGTGGCGAGGAACGAGACCGGGAGCGGTCGCTCAGGGTTTTTAGCGACGCCCTGGGGGAACGTCCTTCGAGCCCGAGCCCTGGTCCTGGGATGGCCCGGGCGGAGATCGCGTCCCCTGCAGACCCGGAGGCGTGCGCGTCGGCGGCCGCTGCCCTTGCCCCGGAGGGGTCCGTTGGGACGGGGGCGTTTCGCGCTTCTCCAGCCCCGGCGGCGTCTGGTCTTTCTCCCCCCTCTCCTCTTTCTTCTCCAGGCCAGGGGGCGTGCGCGTCCGCTCCCGTAGGACCTCCGCCGTGGGCGTGAACGGCATCGGGGAGACGAAGTCCGCGCCAGGAGTGGGGGAGGAGAAGGACTCCTTTTCGGGCATATGGAGCAAGCGAGCGAGCTCAGCCCAGCGCGCCCGCGCCCGCGCCAGCGCCGGTCGGATCTCGACTGGCGCGTCCTGCGCTGCGCGTGTCAGGAGCGCTTCCTGGCGCGCGAGCAAGGCACGCAGCCGCGCCGCCCGCGGGGAGGATCCATCCCCCCCTTCGGCACGCGCGGCGACCTCGGCCTCGTGGAGGCTCTCCTCGGCTAGCGCCAGCAGCCAGCGTCCCTGGCCGGCGGCCCGCTCGAACTCCTCCCAGCGGCGCTCGGCGAGCCAGAGCGCCCGATCGGCCGGCGGCATGGCGATGGTCAACAGGCCCTCCAGTGCCCGTTTGACCGGATACAGCGGCGCATCCGGCAGGCTGGCTTCGGCGGCGCCAGCCACGCCCAGGGCCGCCAGGAGCAACCCCAGGAAGACCGCCAGGAGCCCGCCCCATCGAAGGGCCCGAGGGGCGGGGCGCGGGCTCGGGCGGAGCGCCGCCGCACGCATTTGCCCCTCGCGGATCATCCGGCGGAGGACGCCGGGGCGTAGGGTCGCCTGTCGCCCCTGCTGGATCCAGAGGGCCGCCTCGAGCATTCGCCGCAGCGCCGCGGCCTCGGGGAACTCCCGCAAGCAGGCCTCGAGATCTGCGCCCTCCTCCATCCGGCGCAGGCAGCGCTCCAGGATCTCCATCTCAAGCTCTTCTGTCGCCCGCCCCATCAGCGGATCCTTTCTAAGTAGCGAGCCAGGGTGGCCAACGCACGATGTTGCAGAGCTTTCACCGCACCCACGGATTTGCCCATCGTCCGCGCGACTTCCTCCAAGCTCATGCCGACTAGGAACCGAAGGACCACCACCTCTCGCTGCTCTTCCGTCAGCACCCGCAGCGCGCGCTCGATCATCTCCGACGTGGCGATCTCGTCCTCGGGGATGTCCCGGATCAGCTGCGGCCCGGTCTCTGTATCCTCCAGGGCGAGCGTCGCGCGCCGCTGCTGCCGCCGCCAGTGATCGATCAGGCGGGCGCGGGCGATGCGGAACAGCCAAGCCCCGAAGGGAAGACCCCGTTCCTCATACCGCGGCAGGTCCTCGATCATCTTCAGGAACACGTCTGCGGTGAGGTCCTCGGCCAGCTCCACATCGCCGACGCGATAGAGGAGATAGCGATAGATCCCGTCGGCGTAATGCTGATATAACGCGGCGATGGCCTCCGGATCCCCCTTCCGCGCCCGCGCGATCCAGCGCTTCTCTTCCGGATGAGGGGTGAGCAAACCCATCCCTCATCCTCCTATGAAACCGCAAAGCTTGCGAAGAACGTCACGCGTATCTTCTTCCGCTTCCCTGGCGGTATCTTGAACGCAAAGCCTTTGAAGGCTTGAAGGCTCTGACCGCTCCGGTCCAGGGAGCCGGCTTTCCAAGGCAGGGTGTTCATGTCCGCTTCCGCTCTCCGTTCACGGCCGGATCCCGTCCCATTCGCAAATCCGGAGGTGCCTACGATGCGACGGATTCGATCCCTCATGGTTGGCAATCTGTTGGGCATCGGGTTGGCCCTGGCCCTCGGGGGGATGATGGCCCGAGGGGCGGGGGCGGCGTCTGTCCCGCAGGCAGCGACGCCGACGGCGACCCCCACCGGGAGGCCCACGCTCACCGGGGTCCATCCGGTGGCCTTGGCCCTCGCCCGCTGGGTCAGCCAGACGTTCGCCAGCGCCGGGATCACGATGACCCTCTCCGTGACGGATCTGATGGCCCTGCACGCCCAGGGCTTCGGCTACGGCGAGATCGCGCGGGCCCTGCACCTGGTCCTGGCCTCGCGCACGGACGGCGATCCGGCCAACGATCTCTCCCTCGAACAGGCCCTCGCGTTGGGCCGCCAGGTGGGCTGGGGCCAGGCGTATCGCCAATATCATCTCCACCCGGGCGGGCGGGGCCTGGGTGCCATCATGCGGTCGGCCTCATCCAGGGCGTTCGTCCCGCCCGCTCCCTCCCCAACGCCCTCGCCACTGGCCGCGAGCGCTCCCGGCCTGAAGCAGAAGGAAATGAAATCGCCTCGCGGCCTGGGCCGGGGGAGGAGGTAAGCCCGCGAACCCGCGGGGGTGGGGGCGAGCGATGGGCTCCCCCCACCCCCCACATCCGCTACACCTCCCGGCCGAATTGTCGGGCCAGCTGCCCCAGCGGGAACCGCATCACCGTCGGCCGGCCATGGGGACAGGTCCATGGCATGGCGCACCGCTCCAGCGCCCGCACCAGATGCTGCATCTCCTCCATGCTGAGGACCTGCCCGGCCTTCACCGCGGCGCACTTGCAGATGCTCCGGATCAACCGCGCCTCCAGAGTTCCCTCCAATGGGCGTTGGGACTCCTGGAGATCCAGCAAGAGGTCCTGGACGAGCGGGAGGATCGCCTCAGCGGAGAGGAGGGCCGGAACGGCCCGGAGGCGCACAGTGTGTGGGCCGAAGGGCTCGATCTGGAACCCCAGACCCTCCAACACCCCTCGATGTTCCTCCAGGAGGCCCATCTCCTCCGGCGGCACGTCCACCAGCACCGGCTGCAGCAACGGCTGAGCGGGGAGCGGGCCCGCCGGACGTTGGGCGCAAAGGGCCTCATAGAGCACCCGCTCGTGGGCCGCATGTTGGTCCAGGAGATAGAGGCCGTCCGGGCCCTCCGCGACGATATAGGTCGCCTGGACCTGCCCGAGGACCCGCAGGGGCGGAAGGGGGGCAACCGCGCGCTCCTCCGCCGGGGCGTCCCGCTTGTCCTCCGGAAGAGCGGGGGCCGGCAGCGGAGGCTTCTCGGTTGATCTCGGGGGGATTTCAACGGATTGAAACACAGGCACCGGCGCGGCGCGGCGCAGGGCGCGGTGCACCGCCCGCTGGACGGCCCGGAACACCCCATTGGGGTCCCGGAAGCGGACCTCGATCTTGGCCGGATGGACGTTCGCGTCCACCTGCTCCGGAGGCAACTCCACCCACAGGAAGGCCCAGGGGTAGCGGCCGCTGGGGAGCACGGTGCGGTAAGCCTGGAGGACCGCCGCCGGCAACACACGATCCTGCACCCAGCGCCCATTCACGAAGAACACCAATTCCTGGCGGTCCGGCCGGTCGACCCCCGGCGGGCTGATCCAGCCCCACACCCGAACGGCCCCTTCTTCGTCCTCCGCCTCCAGAAGGGCTTCCGCCAGCTCGGCCCCATACAGGGCGGCGAGCCGGTGGCGGGGCTCCCGCGCCGCTGGGAGGGAGAGGGTCGGCCGGCCGTCGTGGCGCAGGCGGAAGTGGACGCGCGGATACGCCAGGGCGTAGCGACTGACCCAGAGATCGATGTGCCGCCGCTCAGCTCCTTCCCCTTTCAGGAACCTCAGCCGCGCGGGGGTGTTGAAGAAGAGATCCTCCACGATCATCTCCGTCCCCGGTGGGCGGGCGAGGGGACGCCGCTCCAGGATCCGCCCGCCTTCCAGGCGCAGCTCGACGCCCAGCGCCTCGGCCGCGGCCCGGGTTCGGCAGACCACGCGGGCGACGGCCGCGATCGCCGCCAGGGCCTCCCCCCGGAACCCCAAGGTGGTGATGCGGAAGAGATCTTCCGCAGCGGAGAGCTTGCTGGTCGCATGGCGGGCGAAGGCGAGAGGGACCTCATCGGCGAGGATCCCGGCGCCATCATCGGCCACCCGGATGCGGCGACGTCCCCCTCCCTCGGTTTCCACCTCGATCTGGGCCGCACCGGCGTCCAGCGCGTTTTCGATCAGCTCCTTCACCACCGAGGCCGGGCGCTCCACCACTTCCCCTGCGGCGATCTGCGCCACCAGCTCCGGATCCAGGAGATGGATCGGCATCCCAAGGCTCCCGACGAAAGCCCCCATCGCGAGGGGCGGTTCTCCCAGAGCGAGCGCACCGCGATTGGTTCTCTCTATTTTGTGCCCTTCCCCCAGGTTAGGCAAATCCCCCCGTCGTGTTGGCCAGCTCAAAGCGTTGAACGTCCACACCACGCCGGAGGGCACTTCAGGGGGTAATCGCCAGGAGAGGGAGTGAAAGAAAAACAGAGGGAGCCTCCACGGGGAGGCTCCCTCTGCCCCAGGCGGGGTGGGCGGACACCGCGCTTATTCGGACAGGCGAACGACCTGTTCGGCCTGGAGGCCCTTAGGGGTCTCGCGGATGGTGAACTCCACCCGCTCGCCTTCCTCGAGGTTCCGGAACCCCTGGCCGACGATGGCCGTGTAGTGGACGAAGACGTCACGCTCCCCTTCGTCCGGCCGGATGAAGCCGTACCCCTTCGTCCGATTGAACCAGCGGACGGTGCCCTTGACACGCTGACCAGCCATTGCTGCAACTCCTTCGGAAAGATTTTTGAAGCCCGCGAGGGGCGGACCTCCCATCACGAGTGACAAGCGATCCGGCCGGACGAAGGGGATCTCAGGCCCCACCCAACAAAAAAGCCGTCGGGCGAGTCCTGCGGTGACCCGACGGCCAAACCTTCGGAACATCCCCCTCGAACTCCGGTCGCTTATTTTGTATATATGATAGTCGAAACGCCAAAATTGTCAAATTTCGCCCGCCCCCGTGGAGGACGCAGCCTTTTCCCCAGGCCCACCCTCAGGGGCTCGCTTCAGCTGAAGGTAAGGTATGGAGAGCACCGTTACCCTCTGCTAATCGGCGGCCGCGCGGCACGCGCGCAGCGCCCTCAGGAGCTCCTCGTGGATGTGGCCGTTGGTGGCGACGATGTCCGTCGCCAGCGCCGGCAACGGATCGCCTTGGGGGGTGGTGACCTGGCCGCCGGCCTCCTCCACCAGCAGGGCCCCCGCCGCTAGATCCCATGGGCTCAACCGGAACTCCCAGTATCCGTCCAGGCGCCCCGCTGCCACCGACGCCAGATCCAGCGCCGCCGATCCCACCCGCAGCACCCCATGGCAGCGCTTCAGGAGGGCAATGAACTCCCGCGTGTTGTCGAAAGGGGACTCCTGGCGATCGTAGGGAAACCCGGTCACCAACAACGCCTCCGCCAGCCGGGGAGTCCGGCTGACCCGAATCGGCCGCCCGTTCAGGAAGGCCCCCTCGCCCCGCCGCGCGGTGAACAGTTCATCCCGCATCACATCGTAGACCACGCCTAGCATCCGCTGGCCTTCGTGCAGCAGAGCGATGGAGACCGCGAAGACCGGGAACCCATGGGCGAAGTTGGTGGTGCCGTCCAGGGGATCCACCACCCAGAGCCAAGGGGAAGCCCGGGCGGTCCCCCCACTCTCTTCCGCTAGCACCGCGTGATCCGGGAAGGCGCTCCGGAGGTGAGAGAGGATGGCGCGCTCGGAGGCCCGATCAGCCTCGGTGACCAGGTCGATCTCTCCCTTATGCTGGATCTCCAGGCCGGATCGGAAATGCCAGCGGAGGATCCGCCCGGCCTCAATGGCGGCCTCCACCGCGACCCGATAGGCATGGTCCAGCACCGCCGCCAAGGCCTGCATGGTTGCCCCCTGGGAAAAGGATCGGGCCCAGCAGGATTATAATCGCTGATATAGCACCGCCCCGACGGGGCGTCCGCCTGGAGATCGCCCCCCAAGGCCGGGGGAGATGCGGAGGGATGAAGTCCCGGCGCGGAGGAGGGGGCCGCACGCCGCCCCCGTCGTGCCCTATGCGTTCTTCACAAGGGGAAGCAGCCGGCATGGCCAAAGCCTTTCGGCAACGCCTTCTGGCCCGAAAACCGATCGTGCTGGCCGTGGGCCTAGCGGCCGCCTGGGGGCTGGGCTGGGGGATCGCCGCCGGGGGGCCGATCCTCGCCCTCGGCGGGCTGCTGGGGGCCCTCCTCGCCGCGCTGGTGGTGTGCTCGATCGATGCCGCCTTCCTCCTGATGCTCGCTGTGATCTTCCTGCTCCCCTTCGGCACAATCCCCATCCGGCTGGCCTTCACCCCCACGCTGCTGGATCTGGCCGCCCTGGGCTGGATGCTGACCGGGCTGGCCTGGTGGGCCGCCGGGCGGACCGGATCGCCGGAGGGAACGCCGCTCACCTTTCCCGTGCTGGCCTTCCTGGGCACGACGCTGGCCACCTTCCTGGCCGGGCTGGGCCACGCCCCCCTGACGCCCACGGTGGCCCGGCGGTTCGCCGAGTTCCTGCTGGCCATCGCCTCGTTTTTCTGGGTGATCGCCCTGGTCCAGGACGAGGCGCGGCTGTCCCGTCTGATCCGATGGATCATCGGGTTCGGGTTCCTGGCCGCGCTCATCGCCATCGCCCTCTCCATGCTGCCCGACGCCCGGGCGGAGGACCTGCTCCTCCGCCTGCGGCCGCTTGGCTATTATCCGGAAGGTGGGCCTGTCCTACGCTACATCCTGGATGACCCCGAGCAGCCGGAGCGAGCCATCGGCACCGCTGTGGATCCGAACCTCCTGGGCGCCACGTTAGCCACCCTGATCGCGCTGGCCTTCCCCCAGCTGTTCGCGCGCCGGCCGGTGTGGCCCCGCCCTCTGACGCTGGGGTTCCTGGGCGCGATGGGCCTGGCGCTGCTGCTGACCTTCTCCCGTGGGGCTTTCCTCGGGACCGCGGCGGCCGTCCTGGCGCTCAGCGTTCTCCGCTACCGGCGGACGCTCCCTTTCCTCGTCGCAGGCCTCGCCTTGCTCTTCCTCCTTCCCGTGACGCAGGATTACGTTCAGCACCTCCTGGCCGGGCTCCGGGGGGAGGACCTGGCGACCCAGATGCGGTTCGGGGAATATCGGGACGCGCTGACGCTGATCTCCCGCTATCCGCTGTTCGGGGTGGGGTTCGCCGGGGTGCCGGACGTGGACCTCTACATCAAAGTCGCCAGCATCTACCTGCTGCTCGCGGTCCAGATGGGCCTGGTGGGCCTGGGGATTTTCCTCCTGACGATGGGGGTTTTCTTCGCCGCGGCGTGGCGGGCCCGCCCCGCCGTCCGGAAGCAGCCCGACCTGGAGCCCCTGTGGTGGGGCCTGCACGGCGCGACGCTGGCTGCCCTGGTGAGTGGCCTCTTCGATCATCATTTCGTGAATTTTGATTTCCACCATATGGTGCAATGGTTCTGGCTGTTGATCGGCCTGGGGATGGCCGCGACCCGGATGGCCCTCCGAAACCTCGGGGCGGAACGGGTGGGTTGAAGCGATGGACGTCGCTCAGACCCTGGCGCGATTGCTGACC
>JBEPYX010000031.1:0-10421 GCA_041641155.1 Thermoflexus sp. | reverse complement strand
CTCGGCCTCGCGCGCCGGGAAGCGCAACCGATGGATCCCCTGCTCCCGCTGCGCCGGGGTCAGGCGATAGACCAGCAACCCCCAGCCGGCCAGCACCCGCCAGCGCTCCGGCGTCCCCTCCAGCGCCTGCCACTCCCCCCCTTCAAGGGCGGACCGCATGGCTCGGAAGGAGACCTGCAGCCACTCATCCCCCCGCAGCCCAGGCATCACGAAGGGGAGCGCCCGCCACTCCTCCAGACGGGCCAGGATCCGCTCCGGCTCCTTCTCCATCAGGATCAGCTCCATCTCATGCCGGATCCGCTCGCCGCTCACCCGGGCCAGGAGATCCACCGCATGCTGGATCAGCTCCTCCGTCCGGGGCTCGACCCGGAACCCGAGGCGAGCCTCCAGCCGGGCCGCCCGCAGGATGCGCGTGGGATCCTCCACAAAGCTCAGGGAATGGAGCACCCGGATCAGGCCTCGCTGGAGATCCTGTAGGCCCCCGTAAAAGTCCAAAAGCTCCCCGAACCGATCCGGGTTCAGGCAAACCGCCAGGGTGTTGATCGTGAAATCCCGCCGGTGCAGATCTTGCTTGATGGAGCTGGGCTCCACCTGCGGCAGGGCGGTCGGATGGGCGTAGAACTCCCGACGGGCGGTGACGAAGTCGATCGCCGTCAGCCCCTCCACGGGCCCGGCCGGGGTCGAGATCGTCGCCCCCTCCAGCAGCCATTTCGCTGTCCCGAAGCGCCGGTGGGCGACCACACGCCCCCCATAGCGCCCCCGCATCGCATCCGCCAGGGCGATGGCATCCCCTTCGACCACGATATCCACATCCACGATCGGATAGTTGAGGATCAGATCGCGAACCAGGCCGCCCACGAAATAGGCCGTGAACCCCATCCCTTGCGCCACCGCCCCGATCTCCCGCACCAGGGCCAGCCAGGCGGGTGGGAGCGCGGCCTCCATCGCCGAGGTCACGCTCAGCCGAGGGCGAACCTTCAGGCGCTCCCCCCACAGCTTAATTAAGTCGGTTCGGGTGACGATGCCGACCACTTCCCCGTCCTCGACCACGGGGATCTGTCCCCAGCCAGTTTCGATCATCAGGCGTTGCACCTTCTCCACTGGGTCGGAGGGGAGGACGAAGACCTCCCCCTTCTCCATCACCCGTTCCACCGGCTGTCCCCCCAGACCGTGCTGGAGCGCCCGGTCCACCGCGCGGCGGGTCAGCAGGCCGATGACCCGTCCCTCCCGGACCACGGGGAAGCCCTCGTGGCCCGTCCGCTGCATCTCCTTCGCCGCCTCGTGGATGGGCAGGTCCGGCGAGAGCACGCGGACCCCGCGGGACATGATCTCCGCCACGGTCACCGCGGGCCGGATGTAGCGGGGGAGGATGCGCAAAAGCTCCTCGCGCACGTCCTCCAGCGGGCGGTCCCGGATCACCGCCGCGGCCGCTCGGGCATGCCCCCCGCCCCCGAAGTGGGCGGCGATGCCGCCGACGTCGATGTCGTCGGTCGTGGCGCGGCAGACCATCTGGATGTGCCCATCGAACTCCACCAACACAAAGAGGGCTGAGGGCTCGAAGAGATCCCGGAGTCGATGGGCCACCGTGGAGATCTCCTCCAGGAAGCCATCCGCGCGGACCGTGGCGATGATCACCGTGTGCCCCTCGATCTCCCGGGTCTCCGCCGACTCCACCAAGCGGTCATACAGTCGTCGCTGCGCCTCGGACAGCGGATGGTGGAGGAACTCACCCAGGATCGCCAGATCTGCCCCGCGCTCCATCAGCCAGGCCGCCGCCCGCAGATCCCGGGGCGTGGTTGATGGATAAGTCAGGGATCCCGTGTCCTCGTAAATCCCCAACAGCATGAACGTCGCTTCCACCCACGTCAGGCCGATCCCCCGCTCGGCGAGCCCCTCCACCAAGAGCGTGGTGGTCGCCCCCACCGGCTCGCCGTGGTAAGTCCAGCCCGGGGGAAGCTCCCGCGCCAACGGATGGTGATCGATGATCTGCACCCGCGTGTGTGGCCCCATCCCCCGCACGGTCGCCATGGTCTGGGCGTCCACCAGGATGACCTGATCCACCGGGCGTCGGATGAGCTCGTCGGGAAGCATGAACGGCAGCTGATCCCCGTACAGGTTCAGGAAGGCGCGCACGTTCCGGTTCACCCGGCGCGGGAGCACGGGGATCGCCCGCGGGTAAAGCTTGGCCGCCGCCAGCTGCGCGGCCACAGCGTCGAAATCCGCGTTCTCGTGGGTGAGGATAAGGATCAACCCGTTTTCCTGCACATCCACTCCTTCCCCTCACGGGGGCGCATCCTTCCCATTCCCAAGCAGGCCGTCGTCCCAGGCGCCCCGTCCATCAAGAGACCCCCGTTCCGAACTGCCGGTCGCCCGCATCCCCCAGGCCCGGCACGATGAACCCGTGTGGGTTCAGATGGCTGTCCACCGCCGCCACGTAGACCGGGATCTCGGGATGGGCGCCGGTGAAGCGCTCCAGCCCCTCAGGGGCTGCGATCAGGCCGACAAAGATGATGCGGGGGACTCCCCATCGTTTCAGGATATCCGCCGCCGCCACCGCTGACCCGCCGGTCGCCAGCATCGGATCCAGGATGAAACACCAGGTCACCGTCGGCTGGGCGGGCAACCGGTTGTAATAAGGAACCGGCTGTAAGGTGCGCTCATCCCGATAGATCCCCAGATGCCAGACCTGCGCCTCGGGGAACACGTGAAGGGCCCCTTCCACCATCCCAAGCCCGGCCCGCAGGATGGGCACGAGGCCGATCGTTCCCCGCAGGCGCTGCCCCCGGGCCTCGCCCATCGGCGTGATCACCGATACCTCCTCCACCTCTAAATCCTGGGTGGCCTCATACAGCAGGAGCGGGGTGACCTCCCGAAGCAGCTCCCGAAACCGCTTGGGAGGCGTCTGCCGGTCCCGCAGCTCGGTGAGCTTATGCTGGATAACCGGATGACGGAGGACTCGGACTTGGGCCATGGAGCTATCTCCCAGGTTTTTTCTCTGCGCGCCGCCATGGGCTCTATGGTGGCATCGAAGCCGCCTCGGAAGAGAGATCCCGGAGATAGGGCGTCGGGTCCAGGATATCCCCGTAGGCCCCGTTCCGCGCCCCCTCCTTCTTCAACGTCATGTGAACGAACCCTTTGAACCCCGCATAGCCCAGGCGCTGTCCGGATCGCACCGGTTCCCCCGCCCGGACCTCCAGGAGGCCGGGCAGGAGGTGGCCGTAGATGGTCACATACACCCCGTCCGGCCGCCGATGCCGAAGCCGGACCTGGGTCCCGTACGGATGGCCTGGGAGCTCACCGGCCATCAGGACCACCCCATCCGCGGCCGCGTAGACGGGATCCCCGAGTCGGGCCTGGAAATCCAGGCCCTCATGCCCCGGCAGCCCCCAGGCCGCAAAGGAAGCGGGGTCGGCGCCGAAGGGCCGGTGAAGGATCGGCGGGCGGACCGGAGGGTGGAGCCAGCGCGCGGCCGGATACACCGGCAGCTCCCCCCATGCGCCCTGGATCCCCTCCAGATCGGCGGCCGGAGCCCAGCCGGGATGCGCCGCATCCGGGAAGGCGATCTGGATCCACCGGTTGTCCTCCGTCCGCCCCAGGGCCTCCCGCTCCGCCCCCGCCGGAAGCCGGCCAATGATCGGCGCTCCCGGATCCGGATCCCGGCGGACCAGCAGGGGGGAGCGGGCGCGAACCCGTGGCGGCCGGGCGAACAGGACCGGCACGGCTTGGGGGAGGCCCGCGGTCACCCGCGTGTAGGCGGCCGCGATCCACACCCGGCTCCGCCGCGTCGGATCGATCACCGCCCACCAGGCCCCATCGGCGCTTCGGCCCACCACTTCCACCTCCACCCCCGCCTCCAGCCGACCGATGATCGGGGCGGAGGGGCTCGGCCCACTTCGGACGTTCAGGCGATCCGTGGTGACCACCCGAAGCCCGCGGCCGAGCCGGGCGCCACTGGCCGTTCGCGCGTCCAGGATCTCTTGAAGGCGATCGGGGGTCGGGGCGATCAGCAGATCCAGCCGAAGGGAAGGGCGGCGCTCCCGAAGCCAGGCCGCGGTATGGCCGGGGCGGCCGTCCGGCAAGACCAGGGACACCACCAGCGGGTCTCCGGGGAACGCGAGGGCGATCTCCGGATCCGTCGTGGGGATCACCTGGAACCGCTCCAGGTAGAGGCGCGCGGCCTCCATCCATCGCCAGTCCGCCCCCGCTGGGAGGAGCAGCACATGCCGGACCGGATGCATCGGCCTCCCTTCGCCTTCGCCCCGCAAGCAGGCCGTTCACAGCGCCCCGCTGGGGCCCGCCACCACGCGGGCGGGCCGACGGCGATGCCATGGGGTCGCCTGTTCATAGGCGTAAGCCGCCCGCAGGATTTTCTCCTCCCCCAGGGCCGGCCCCAGGATCTGCAAGCCGATGGGCAGGCCATGGCGGTCGAAGCCGCACGGGACGCTGATGCCACAGATCCCTGCCAAGTTCGCCGTGATCGTGAAGATGTCCGCTAAATACATCTGGAGCGGGTCAGCCGTGCGCTCCCCGAGCCGGAAGGCGGTGGTCGGGGAAGTCGGGCACACGATGACATCTACCTTCTCGAAAGCCTGTTCGAAATCCCGTCGGATGAGGGTGCGCACTTTCTGGGCCTTGAGGTAATAGGCATCGTAATACCCAGCCGACAGCGCGTAGGTCCCGAGCATGATCCGCCGCTTCACCTCGGGGCCGAAGCCGTGGCCCCGCGTCAGCCGATAAGTGTCCCAGATGGTCTCCCCCTGGATCCGTAGGCCATACTTGACGCCATCGTAGCGGGCAAGGTTGGCGGAGGCCTCAGCCGGGGCGATCATATAGTATGTCGGGAGGGCGTAGGGGGTGTGCGGCAGGCTGACCTCCAGCACTTCCGCGCCCAGCTCCGCCATGACTTCGATCGCTTCTCGGACCGCCGCCTCGACCTCCGGCTGCATCCCGGGGATGAAATACTCGGGCGGAACGCCGACCC
The DNA here is from genome assembly GCA_041641155.1 of Thermoflexus sp. GTDB lineage: Bacteria > Chloroflexota > Anaerolineae > Thermoflexales > Thermoflexaceae > Thermoflexus. Next base: position 5,440 of record JBEPYX010000031.1, on the reverse strand, counting down.
GCACCCCCTTCAAGTCCGGGATCAACGCGCGGGTGTAGTCCGGGACGGGCGCAGGCCACGAGGTGGCGTCCCGGGGATCTGGGCCCGCGATGACCTGAAGCAGCATCGCAGCGTCGCGCACGTCCTTCGTGATCGGCCCGATCTGATCCAGGGAGGACCCATAGGCCACCAAGCCGTAGCGGGAAACGCGGCCGTAGGTCGGCTTCAGCCCCACCACGCCGCACAGGGCAGCCGGCTGGCGGACCGAGCCGCCGGTGTCGGTGCCCAGCGCCCCGGCGCAGAGATCCGCGGCCACCGCCGCGGCGCTGCCGCCCGACGAGCCCCCGGGCACCCGCTCCAGATCCCACGGGTTGCGCGTGGGGCCGAAGGCTGAGTTCTCCGTCGAGGAGCCCATCGCGAACTCATCGGTGTTGGTTTTCCCCACAAACACAGCCCCGGCCTCTCGCAACCGGGCGACCGCGGTGGCCTCATAAGGAGGGACGAAGTTCTCCAAGATACGGGAGCCGCATGTGCATCGCACCCCCTGCACACAGATCACATCCTTGATCGCCAAGGGGATCCCGTTCAGCGGGGGAAGAGGGGACGTCGGATCCCGACGCCACGCCGCCCATCGGGCGTCCGCTTCCCGGGCCTGGGCCAGAGCCTGCTCGGGGGTCACCGTGAGGTAGGCATGCAGGATCGGATCGAGGGCCTCGATGCGCGACAGGTAGGCCTGGGTGACCTCCACCGCCGAGATCTCTCCCCGGCGCATGCGCTCCAAGGTTTCGTGGATCGTCCACTCATAGGGGGCCATGCACGCCTCCGCCACAGAGTCATCAGGGACGCCCACCCTCCCCTCGCGCGGGGCTCCGGATCGCCGATCCCCGCATCCTCCTGAGGTCCAGCGTTACTCAAATTCCAGGATCATCTGCACTTGAAAGCAACCATCCGCTTGGGCAGGGGCGTTCTGGAGCAACAGCTCCCGGGGCATCGGATCGCCCGGCTCGTCCGGGCGGAAAACATTATGGATCGGCAGGACTGTGGCGGTGGGTGGGATCCCCGAGGTGTCCACCTCTTGGAGTTTGCGGAAGTAGTCCAGGATGGCCGAGAGCTGTTCGGCGTAGAGCGTCTTCTCCTCCTCCGTTAAGGCCAATTTAGCCAGCTCGGCGATGTGCTCGACCTCCTCGCGGGAAAGGGCCATCGGCGCCTCCTGGTCATCGCGAAGGCTTACCGGCTGATGTCCTTTACACCCCCTCGGAGAACATGGGGGACGCGAGCGCCAGGCTCGCTCAGACGTTCCTTTCCAGGCCCCACATGGGCGGCGCAGCGTATCAGGTTTTTATTATAGTTTAGTTGCGCGGCGGAGGGCGGCATGAGCCCGTGAACGAGGCGGCATCCGACCGGGGTCGCGGAGGTTGGAAGAGAGAAAAAGGGCCCATCGCTCCTCCCTTCAAACGGCGCCGGGGGCAGCCTGTCCCCGGCCGCCCCCGGCGAAGCGGGGTGATCGACAAAGGGGCAAGTGCTCACTCCGCCGTCCCTTCCTCTTCCGGCGCCAGATCCAGCAGCCCCAACGGCAGGCGTGGCAGCTTCGGTTTCTCCTCCTCCCGGCCGAACCGGATCACCTCGCCGGAGTCGGTGATGGCCTCCACCCCAACCGCCAGGGACTGGAGCTCTTTCACCAGCACCTTGAAGGAGGCGGGCAGCCCGGGCTCCTCGATCTTCTGCCCCTTGACGATGGCCTCGTAGGTTTTGACGCGGCCCTGGACGTCATCGGATTTCACCGTGAGCATCTCCTGCAACGTGTAGGCGGCGCCGTAGGCCTCCAGGGCCCACACCTCCATCTCCCCGAAGCGCTGGCCGCCGAACTGGGCCTTGCCGCCCAACGGCTGCTGGGTGATCAAAGAGTAGGGGCCAGTGGACCGGGCGTGCACCTTGTCTTCCACCAGGTGGGCCAGTTTCATCATGTAGATCACGCCCACCGTCACCGGCCGATCGAAGGGCTCGCCCGTCTTGCCGTCGTAGAGGATCATCTTGCCCAGGATCGGCATCGGCTGGCCGGTCTCCAGCATCACCTCGGTGGCCCGCTGACGGACCTGCTCGTCCGGGATGTTCCGCGTGTCCACGCCCAGGCGCTCCATCCACAGGCGCAGCCCGACGAGGATCGCCTTCTCATCCGCCTTCCGGCGCTCCTCCGGGGTCCGCGGGTCGTCCTCAAAGACCAGGATCTCATCGGGGTTGTAGCCCCGGTCGCGGAGCCACTCCCGCAGCGCGCTGCGGCGGGCATAGACCTCATCGGTCGCCAGGCGGTCCACGTCGTAGCCCCGGGCGCCCAGGATGGCCGAGAGATACAGCAGGCGCGCCTCATCGTCATCCCGGAGCTCTGAGAGGTTATACCCCTGCGCCTTCAGCCAGCTCCAACACTGCCGTCGGGCGTCCTCCCAAGCCGTATCGATCATCCAGGCCCGGGCCAGCTCCGCCTCGATCTCCTGCTCGTCGGCCCCATCGAACACCGGGGTGATGGCCCGGAAGCCCAGCCGCGAGGCCGCCCAGCCCAAGTGGGTCTCCAGGAGCTGCCCGATGTTCATCCGGCTGGGTACCCCCAGGGGGTTGAGGATGATGTCCACCGGGGTGCCATCGGGCAAGAAGGGCATGTCCTCGATGGGCACCACCTTGGAGATCACCCCTTTGTTGCCGTGGCGGCCGGCCATCTTGTCGCCCTCGGTGATCTTGCGCCACTGGGCCACCGAAACCCGAACCACCGCGTTCACGCCGGCGGGGAGCTCCCGATACTCGTCCCGGGTGAAGAGCTTCACATCAATGACCTTGCCGTGCTCACCGTGCGGCATGCGCAGTGAGGAATCCTTCACATCGTGCGCCTTCTCCCCGAAGATGGCGCGGAGCAGCCGCTCCTCCGGCGTCATCTCGCGCTCGCCCTTCGGCGTGATCTTCCCCACCAGGATGTCGCCAGGGCCGACCAGCGCCCCGATGCGGACGATCCCCTTCTCATCCAGATCCCGCAGCTGATCCTCGCCGACGTTGGGGATGTCCCGGGTGATCTCCTCCGGCCCCAGCTTGGTCTCCCGGGCCTCGGCCTCGTGCTTCTCGATGTGGATGGAGGAGTAGATGTCCTCGCGCACCAGGCGCTCGCTGATCACGATGGCGTCCTCGAAGACCAGCCCCTCCCACGACAGGAAGGCGACGATCAGGTTGCGGCCGAGGGCCAGCATCCCCTGATCGGTGCTGCTGGAGTCCGCGATGACCTGGCCTTTCTTCACCTTCTGGCCTTTGAAGACCAGGGGACGCTGGTGGATACAAGTGCTCTGGTTCGAGCGCTGGAAGCGCCGGAGCGGATAGCGATACAAACGGCGGTTGGTCCCGCGGATCACGATCTCGTCGGCCGTGGCCTGCACCACCTCCCCATCCACCTCTGAGAGGAGGACGTGGCCGGAGTCCCGGGCGGCCACCCGCTCCATCCCAGTGGCCACGATGGGCGCCTCAGGGCGCAGCAGCGGCACTGCCTGGCGTTGCATGTTGGAGCCCATCAGGGCACGGTTGGCGTCATCGTGCTCCAGGAACGGGATGAGGGAGGCGGAGACCCCCACGATCTGGCGGGGCGCCACGTCCATATAATCCACCCGCTCGGGGGCCTCCAGCATGAATTTGCCCATATACCGCGCCGGGACGCGCGCCTGCTTGAAGTGCCCTTTCTCGTCCAGCTCCACGCTGGCCTGGGCGATGACGTAGCGTTCCTCCTCGTCGGCGGTGAAATACACGATCTCGTGTGTGACAAAAGGCTGGACCTTGATCTCCTCCAGGGGCAGGCGGGCGATCTGCTTCGCCAGGGCCGCGTCCACCTCCGTCCCTGCCGAGGCCACCACCTCACCGGTCCTCGGATCCGCGATGTTCTCCCGTAGGATCCGGCCGATCAGCGCCTCGGGCCGGTTGGGCACCGCCCGCAGCACCTTCCGGTATGGGGTTTCGATGAAGCCGAACTCGTTGACCCGGCTGTAAATCGCCAGCCGGCCGATCAAGCCGATGTTCGGCCCCTCCGGCGTCTCGATCGGGCAGATGCGGCCGTAGTGGCTGAGGTGGACGTCCCGCACCTCGAAGCCGGCGCGCTCCCGCCGCAGGCCGCCCGGCCCCAGCGCCGAGAGGGTGCGCTTGTGGGTGAGCTCCGACAGCGGGTTGGTCTGATCCATGAACTGGGAGAGCTGGCTGGAGCCGAAAAACTCCCGCAGGGCGGCCATCACCGGGCGGATGTTGATCAGCTGGAGCGGGGTGACCGTGGCCGGGTCGGCGATGCTCATGCGCTCCTGGATCACCCGCTCCATCCGGCGCATGCCCACCCGCATCTTGGCCTGGATCAGCTCGCCCACCGTGCGCACCCGGCGGTTGCCGAGGTGGTCCATATCGTCAGGCGGCCGCAGACCGTTGTTGATGCGGATGATCTCCTTGAGGATGGCCACGATGTCCTGCTTGGTGAGGGTGCGATGAGTGATCGGGATGGATAGGTCCAGACGGCGGTTCATCTTGTAGCGGCCGACCCGATGCAGATCGTAGCGGTGGGGATCGAAAAGCTGCGCCATGAGGAACGAATGGGCGTTCTCCAACGTGGGAGGATCCCCGGGGCGCAGCCGACGGAAGAACTCGATCAAAGCCTCCTGGGCCAGGGTGCGGCCCTCGCGGGGCTCCAGCCGGCCCTCCTGGCGGATGGTGCTCAAAATGTATGGATGGTCCGGATGGGTGTCCACATCCTGGAAGAGCTCGAGCAGCTCCTCATCCGTGCCCTCGGTCAGGATGCGGCTGATTCCATCGTCCACCGCCGCCAGGGCCCGCAGGAACAGCGTCACCGGCACCGTGCGACGCCGGTTGAAGCGGAGGATGAGGAGGTCGTTGCGCCGGGTCTCAAACTCCAGCCACACCCCCCGATCCGGGATCAGCTTCGCCATCGCCAGGGGGCGGCCTAGCGTGGGATCCTCTTCCACATCGAAATAAACGCCGGGCGAGCGGATCAGCTGGGAGACCACCACCCGCTCGGTGCCGTTATAGATGAAGGTGCCGTTGCGGGTGATCCACGGGATCTCCCCGAAGAAGATGTCCTTCACCATCGGCTCCCGCCCGGCCACGATCAGGGCCACCTGGACCCACATGCCGCGGCCGTAGGTGAGGTCCCGCTCCAAGCACTCCAGCTCGCTGTATTTGGGCTCGTCGAACCAATACCGCAGCTTTAGCTGCTTAGCGACCGGGTTGTTCCCCGGGAAATACAGGCGCATCTGGCCGTTCAGGCTCTCGATCGGCGAGATCTCATCGAAGAGCTCCCTCAGGCCCTCTTCGATGAACCACTGGAACGACCGATGCTGGATCTCGATCAGGTTGGGCGGTTCCAGGATCTCGGGGATGTGCGCGTAGCGCTTTTCACCGCTGACTCGAATCATGCCGTCCGCTTCCTCCTGTTCAGGCC